>JAOAPJ010000392.1 GCA_025462805.1 Acidobacteriaceae bacterium | reverse complement strand
TAGGAGCCCCGCCCATCTTCGTTTCCCAGCGAATCCGAGAATTGCGGTTTGTGTAGCGGAGGAACAGAGCGCGATCGACGACCCCGAACATCTCGATACCTGCTGCGAATGTATCGGGAAGCTTCGCAACAGCATTTGCAACGACAGTGCCGCCATGGCTGCCTCCACCTATCGCCACGCGTTTCGGGTCTGCCAGGCCATTATTAACGAGCGCATTGACAGACGCGCCAATGTCATCAATCTCTCCGCCGCCGGAATCTTCGACGTTGAGATTGCGGAAATGCTCGCCGTATCCAGTACTGCCACGGAAGTTGGGCTCAAAGACTAGGTAGCCCTCCTGTGCGAGAAACAGAGACCATGGCGTGAGGCTGAGGACCGCTTGGCCTTCGGGACCACCGTGCGCCCAGATGACGAGTGGGTAGCGTACGCCGGACCTATAGCCCTCCGGACGGTACAGAATGCCAGCTAACGGTAGGCCGTCCTTGCCGTGAAAGTGAAAGACCTCAGGTTGGGGAATTCCAGCTCGCTCATAAATCGTAGGCAGAATTGGCTCGAGAGGACGAACACGGTCACCATGGATTGCAGCAACGTAGGTTGAAGGTGCGCGGAAAACAGAGCCACGCCGGAAGTAGATGGCCTGCCCGTCCGGTGACCACTGCGGGTCGCTCTCAATCCCAGATAGGCGGGTGAGACGGCGAGGAGCGGAGCCATTCACTGGAACAATCCAGATGTGGTGTTCTTCAGGTGAATCTCGATTGGACACGATAGCAATGAACTTGCCATCAGGAGAGTAGACCGGAGTCTCGTCTTCACCCTCATCTTTCGTAAGCTGCCGTGGCTTGCCCCCTTCGGCTGGAATTAGAAATACTTTGTCCCAGCCTGTTTCCTGCATAATGACGGCTAGTGATTTACCATCCGGCGACCATGCGGCAGTGTTAACAGCCCACGCACCACCCGCGTCATTCTTCGCCACATAGATATCCGACGGAGGCTGCTTCGCTCGGCCGGTGGTTTGATCGAAGGCTAACACTTTGAGCTTTCCGGAGAAGTACGGCCGGGAGCGTTCGGTGTAAGAAATACGGGTGCCGTCCGGCGACCAAGCGGGATTCGGCGCAAACCGGTCGGAAGAGACGGCGTCTCCATGGTCGGGCGATGGATTATTTGTCGCATCCTCGCCGGTGTATACCTCGGCTGGAGCGAGGTCGTTCTTTGCCTTGCCGTCCTCGCTAGCAACCCAAAGCTCATTAGAACCGGTTCGGCCACACTCATAAAGAATCCATTTCCCGTTCGGATTCCATTTTGGATAATGATCGGCTGCTCCGCGTGGATCCCCTGGACCCGCGATGCCTTCAGTGAGCCGGAATGGTTCACCACCAGACACGGAAACGACCCAAATACTGCCATTGCTGACGAAGGCCAGCCGTTTGCCGTCTGGGGACCAGCTCACTTCGGATTTGGAATTAGGTCCTGAAGTGACGGGAAGGGTACGCCCTCCCGCCACCGGTTGTAATGCGAGTTGCCCCCTGTCGACTATCGCGAAATACCTGCCGTCGGGTGAGAGGACGCCAGGACGCTCCCGCACGGTGTTGAGAAGGTCTTCGAGCGTGATTCGACTCCCCTGGGGGAAAGATGGTAAGACCGCCGCGAATAGCAGCAACATTGCGAGACGTTTCATGCATTACCCCTCAAGGCGATGTATCAAAAGCTGAATTTGCCAACCGATACGAGCACGCGGCCTGACACGACGGCGCCTTGTCCTGTGCCGTAGATGCTGGTTGGCGAACTCACCGTGCTCGTGATGAGGCCAACGGATCCGGAGCTTACGTTTCCAGTAGGCACTGCAAAGTTCGGGTGATTGAAAAGGTTGTAAGCGCTGGCTCCGAGTTCGAACGCGACGCGCTCTCCTATCGGAACCCTCTTGGTGATCTGACTGGCCACCGTGAAAAAGCCAGGACCACGGAAACTGTTGGGCCGTAAGTTACCGAAGTCGTCCTGTTGGTCTTTTGTGGCGAACTGTAAAGCAGTGAAGCACGGAGTGATCACGGAAGAGCGCGAGCAGCTTTTGTTGACGAGGCTCCGATCGAGTAGATCGGCCAAGACTGTGCCTCCGAAGGAGGTGGACAGGTTTCCTGGGATCTGGCTATTCGTAACTGAAAAAGGCCGGCCACTGTAGAGATAGAGCTTGCTGCCGAACGTCCAATTGCCGAGTGCGGACTGAAGCCAACGATTGCTTTCCCTAGGCGCCGTCCAGAGAACATCCGCTGTCAAGTTGTTCCGCGTATCGAAGCCGGTATCCCCGTATCCGGCTCGTGAATTGTAAGGATTGTATACATACTGCGTTGTCGAGGTGCCGGAAGGCGGATCCAGTTGAAGGGCGTGACTCCATGTGTAGAACGCCTGCGCCTGGAACCCGTAGCTGAAAGCATGGCGAACCTGCGCCGTTAGCCCGTTGTAGTTGGAATAGCCGGAAGTGAGAACCTGGCTGACAGTGGAGAACCTAGGATCGGGGATAGAATTGTGCAGGCCGCCGAATCCCGCTGGATAGCGGCTCGGCGTGCCAATGAAGGCATTGGCGTCGGCGTTGATTACAGCCTCGTCATATGCATGATTGCCCGAATATGTCAGAACGAACACATCGCGCGGAGTGATTGGCTGCTCTATCTCGAGGCTCCATTCGACAACCTTGATTGTGTTGAAGCGATTTGGGTATGCGTAGAAGGTAGGAGTCGCGAACTTCACTTTTCCCAGGGCGGCTTGAAGATCAGTGAGATTGTCTCCGTTCGAAAAGCCCTTCTGGAAAGCCTGATTGGATGCAATGGCTGCAGCTTGCGAGCTGTTTGCGTCCGAGTTCAGAGCAACATCGCCATAACTGACGACGGGAGTGAACTTGTTTGGCGCATTGCCGAAGATGTTCGCAGCGACGTTACCTGCGAATGTGTTCGCAAAGAGTCCTCCTCCCCCACGTATGACGGTTTTCCCATCCCCGAATGGGGACCAAGCAACGCCAAGGCGGGGCTCATACACAATTCCTTCGAGGCCGGCGAAGGTCTTATTCAGGCCGGTTTTGATCGTGCCGTCGTATGGTACATTCGCTCCCGCTTGGTAGCCAGAAGAGAGGAAAGCAGTGTCGAGGCGCGAGAAGCAATCCTCTTTGCAGGAAGGATTTCCCTGCAGTTCGAAGCGAAGGCCGTACGTGACATTGAGGTTATTGCGTACCTTCCATTCATCCTGTCCGTAGAAGCCCAGGGAATTGAGACGAATGTGTGCCACGGGCAATCGTGGAAAAGACTCCTTGAATGTGCTGCCCGTACCTGTACTGTTGACAGTACCGATGGCGAAGTCTGTGAGATCGGTGAATGTATAAGCGCCGATAATCGATCCGCTGGAGATACTCGAGTCCGAAATACGGTTATTGCGATCGTTCACTCCGATCTGCAGAGTGTGATCCCCGCAACTCCAGGAAACATCATCAATAAGCTGAAACTGTTCGCCGCGGCGGCCGGTCGGAAGCAGAGCATTGACATTGGCAAATCCGCTTCCAGTGCTGCTGTTTGCACTGCCGTTAGCACCGCCGTCATTGAACGTAATGTTTCCTGGAAACGCAGCTTGAGCGGCCGAGACATCTGCAACGCCAAACACGGCCGAATACCAATTACCGCTAGCAACGAAGTTATTTACAAGATTCGGCGTGATCGTGTACGTGTAGTTGACCTGAGGAATGGTCCAGGGCTGATTGCTTTGTTGGTTGAAAATTGGACTGATTGGGCTAGTGGCGCTAGCCTGTACGCCCCAATCGCGGCTGACTCTGAAGTAGATTTTCTGCCGATCGCTGATGTTGTAATCGACGCGGCCGGATGCGTAAGTCTCGGTATTGAGGCTTGATGCGTTTGTTCCAAAAGCGATCGAGCAGGGCACATCTTTGCCGAACTGAGATCCGCTCGATCCATTTACATACGTACCTGTGAACGTCTGTTTGCCGCAGCCCAAATTGCCGGTCCCGTCTTGCAGTGGCCCCGTGCCGTTGGTCACTGGAGTGGCTCGTGCCACACCTGGGGGCGCATTGTAGAGAGAGAACAACTTCTCATAGAGCGGTACAGAGCTGGCGGGAACGTGCGCAAGCGTATATTGCTGCAGTTCGGGCGACGGCAACGAGATGACGCCACTAGATGGCAAAGCGTAGCGCAGGCCTTCCGTATTGGCAAAAAAGAGAAGTCTGTTCTTTACGATGGGACCGCCGACAGAAGCTGCATACTGATTGGCGACAGCGCGCCCGCGCGGTGTTCCAGTCAGATTATTGAAATAGTCGTTGGCGTTGAAAAGTGCGTCGTTGTAATTTTCGACAAGATTGCCGTGGAACTGATTTGATCCTGACCGGGTGATGTAATTGACCTGGGCCCCCGCCATGCGGCCATATTGAGCGCTGAACGCATTCAAGATCACGGCGGCTTCCTGAATATCATTTGCCCCTAGAGTGTTGTTGCTCGCACCCGACTTATTGTTCAGGTTGTAGGGTTCTGTGATGTCGGCTCCATTTACCGTAAAAAGTGCTGAGCTGAAAGGAAGGCCGTTCACATTGAAATTGGTATTCCCTCCTCCGACATTGAGACGAAGACCGGGCGTCGTGAAGGCGATGTTAGTGATATCGCCTCCGTTGATTGGCATATTTGCAACTTGCTTCAAGCTGAAAGACGTAGCCTCATTTGCATTCTCGGTTTCCAACAGAGCAGCGTCGCTACTGACATAGACGGACTGGCTTAATGAGTTAACGGAAAGTCTAAGGTTGGCTGGCTGTTCTTGGCCGACAAGCAAGTTGAAGCGGGATGTGCTCGTCGTCTGGCCAGCAGCTTCAGCAGATACGATGTACTCTCCCGGCTTCCAGGAACGGAAAACGATATTGGCCGGACTCATTTGTCTTGGTTGTTTGAATGATGCCACTCTCGGCCTGCTGAATAGTGACCGACGCGTTAGGAATCACAGCTCCCGTGGCGTCTGTAACCGATCCGACGACCGTGCCACTGGTGATTGTTTGCCCGAATGCCAGTCCCGCAAACAATAGAAAAAAACCTGCGAGCAACCGTGTAACTTTCCAAAAACGCATGGCGTCCTTCCTCTGAAAATCCTGTCCAGTCGCGAGACAAGCGCGCTCCGGTCAGCATTTAGGCCGTAGTCGATTGAGCAAGTCTTCAGAGGTAGCGATGACGACAGAGGTTAGGTCCATCATCCAACATGCGCGACCGTGGCGCATGAGCGCCTACATCATCACGGCGGATCACCTAAAAATAGGTGGGGAGTGGGGCTTGTTGGACGAAGATTGTCTCTCTTGCGTACTTGCAGTATCCGCGCCGGAGAGCGGCCGGGGTTCTCATCGCAACCTTGAAACTCGTCAGAACTATACAGAGATCAAGAACGACATCGAACAACCGCAACTAGGCGCGTGGCATAGGAAGCAGAACATCTTTTCGCGATGAGAGGGCAGCGCGCCATGTCTCGTGAATATAGCACACTGATCCAGCCAGTCAAACCGCCGATGGCCTTCCTTATAAAGGTAACTTCAAAAGGAAACCGGAATAGTGTTGGTCCATCACTTCTCACAGGCCGACATTTTCGGTATTAATCGACTCTCGATGAGTGACCTGGCGACTCTGCAACGAATGATCCGATGCATGGCGAATCCGATCGCCATCTGCAAGTTCGCTATAAGCGGGACTCTGTCCCTTACTCCGCGCGCAGGGTTTCGGTCGGGTCTGTGCGCAGCGCGCGAAGCACGGCAGGGAGCGCGGCGACTAGCGCAGTGAGCAGAATGGCACACGTCGGCAGCGCGATCATATCCGCGTCGGTCGCTTTGACTTGGTAGAAAAGCGACTCGACATAGCGCGCCGCGCCAAATCCGAACGCGACGCCCGCGCAGCCTCCGAGCGCGATCATCAGGAAAACATCGAGAGTAACAATGCGCACGATCCCAGCACGAGTCGAGCCAATCGCCATTCGGATACCGATCTCGCGGCGGCGCTGGAGGACGGAGTAGTTGAGGACAGCGTAGAGTCCGATGCCCGCGAGCAGCAGCGCGACGGCGGCAAAGAAGGCGGCAAGCATGGCGATCAGGCGCTCGCGAATGGTCTGGTCGCGGACCAGATCGAGCTGCGTGCTGATGTTCGAGACGCGAAGGCCGTTGTGTCGCTGCGTGACGAACTGACGGAGGGAGTCGGCGAGGGCGAGCGGGTTCTGGACATCAGTGTGAATGGTGAAGGTAGCGAAGTCGACGGGCTTGGAGGCGGGTTTCGTGTCGATTTCGTCGAAGGGGACGTAGAAGACGGGGCGGATGGGCTCGCGCAGTTCGCGGTAAGGAGCGTCGGGGGTGACGCCGACGATCTTGTTGATAGGTTGATTGGCGCCGCGTTCAAAGGTGCGGCCGATGGGATCCTGGCCCGGGAAGAAAGTGTTAGCGAAGGTTTCGTTGACGATGGCGGCTCCCGGCGAGGTGTCTTCAGGGCGAAAGTCGCGGCCGGAAACGAGACGGATCTTCATCGTCGAGAGCCAGCCCGGCGAAACGTTCAGGAACCAGGCGGGAGTCGCACTGGGAGGCGCGCCGTTGATGGAGATATCGCTATTTATGGCGATGCGCCCGAGAAGGGGCCAGCCCGCGATGGCGACCGAGTCGACGCCGGGGACGGCACGGAGCGCCTCGGCAGTTTGATTCCAGACGACCGGGAGTTGGCCTTTGCCGGCAACGGTTTCGAGCAGAAGCAGATGGTCGGTGGAGAAACCGAGGGGGCGGTTCTGCAGGCGCTGGAAGGATGTGACGAAAAGTGAAGACAGAAAGAGGACGAGGAAACAGAAAGCGACCTGAAGAGCGATGGCTCCGCGCAAGAGACGGCGTGGCGAGTGCGGATCTTCACCACCTTTGAGGGCGGCCACGGGCCGGACTGCAGAGGCGCGGAGAGCAGGAAGCAAACCAAGCAATAGAACGATCAGGATAATGAGCCCGAAGCCGAAGAGAAGGACACGCGAGTCCGCGGGAAGGGCGAGGCGCGCAGGGTTGTCGGGCGGATTGACGAGGCTGAGCACAAAGGGCGCTGACCACGCCGCAAAGAATGCGCCAAGGACGGAAGCCAGGAGGGCGAGCAGCGCGCTCTGGGACA
>JAOAPJ010000010.1 GCA_025462805.1 Acidobacteriaceae bacterium | reverse complement strand
GATGGCTCACCGATGGCATGGAGACCAGCCTCTTCTGTGTTCTGGCGGTGCTGCTCGCCATTGCGCTGCGTCAGCGATCCTCTGCGCTCACGGAGTTCCTTCTCGCACTCGCGTTGAGCCTGATGCGTGTGGATCTCACACTTCTGGTCGCTTTTGGCGCGGGGCTGATGCTGCTTGAGCAGCAATGGAAGCGGGCGATCGCGCTGGTACTTGGCTCCTTGCTCGGCCTCTGCACGATCTGGCTGACGATGGGCCACATTCTTCCAGATACGGCGTTAGCCAAGGAGGGTGTGCCCTTCACTGACGTTCTCTTCAGCGCTGCTCATACGCTTGGCTCCACGTTCAGCTTCGGCGCCGGTCTTCTCGTGCTGTGGTGCGTCACCTGGATAGCGGCCTGGCGAGCTCCGATGAACGCGACCGAACGCAAGCAGCTCATCGCCGCCAACCTGCTGTTCCCTTGCCTTATTCTGCTCGCCGCATTGAAGGGCCAACAGATGCAGGGGATCCGCTACGTGTTGTGGGCCATTCTGTTCTCGACAGTGTGGAACCTGCTAGCGATACCGAGGGCAAACTGGTCACGATCCACTCCTCTGCTCGGCTTTGCGGTCGTTCTCGCCGGATGCTGGGCGTTCGAGCTGCCCTCTGTGCTGCATGTCTTCAAGGGACGCTCGGCCACACTCGAGCGGATGGCAGATGCGCACCTGGAGCGGCTCGGGCCTGGCAGTGGGCTGGCTGGCGATGTGGGGTTCATCAGCTACTTTTCGAACACCGGTATCTGCGACATCAATGGGCTGGTGAACGGCCGGGCGGCAGCGCAGTTGAGCTTCGAGCAGCGTGCCCAGGGCTGCATGTCGGGGCGGCCATCGTTCCTCTTCGTCTCCGGCCCGCAGCTCGGTTATTTGAGAGAGGTGATGCATCTACAAGACGCCGAGTGGCTGGAGTGCGGCGATGTCGCCTTCAGCAATGCAGGCAGCGAGGACTGGCACTCGCTCCTGGTACGGCGTATGGACTTTCCGCAAGGGTGCCCTGCGCATCTCTGACGCGAGGCAGTAGCAAATACCGATGCAGCGACGACAAAGGCCCGTCGATGGACGGGCCTTTGTCAGAGGTGCGTTCGTTTAGAAGTGATACGCGATGCCGACCACGGGATCAGAGATGTTGTAGTAGCGCTTGGTATCGAAGTTGGTGAATCCAAAGTCCGGAGCCTTGACGATGATGCCACGATACTCTGCTCGAAGATCGAAACTTGGACTCAGTTCATAGGAGATACCACCGCCGTACAGCGCGCCAATATTCGTGGTGCGCTTGGGACCGAAGCGCGTGGTGCCGGAGTTATCCAGGCCGGAAAAGAAGAAGCCGCCGACACCGGCCTCCAGGAATGGATTCCACCTGCGGAACGTCATGTTGAAGACGTACGCTGCGGAGAACTCCTGCATGCGGGTGTGGATGTTGTTGTTGCTAGGCGTACTGGTGATGAAGTTGGTGTAGTACTGCGCCCACTGGTAGTTCACCTCGAGCGCGCTGCGCGGGGTCACCAGGTAACGGTAGCTGGCCAGCACGCCGGGACCATAGCAGGTGCCACCGCCCTTTAGAGTAGGCGCGGCGGTGTTGGTGGCAATGGTGGGCGCTCTGCATCCAGACTGGAAGACTGCCTGACCGCTCACAAAGGGGGGTATGACCAGAGTTCCGCTGACACTTGCGTCTTGCCGGCTCTCCTGCGCAAAGCTCGCTGTTGCCAGAATCGGCAGCAGCAGTAACAGCAACGAAATTCTCTTCATTCGGTCCTAAACCTCAAGCGTGGAGCACAGGCAGCGTAGCGCCGGCATTCCCCGGACGGGCGAAAGTCACAACAGGATGATCCTAGCGTTCTGCACAATTGTACCTGCCGTTTCTGTCCGCTGGCGCGTGGCGGGACAGCTTTCGCGATCTAAGCAGAGGACGTTGGCAACGCGGCAGGTGAATCCGGCGCGTACAGGTAGGGTCGTCCGCGCTCGAGCGAGAAGGCGCGCACGGCCTGGAGGAATGCGATTGCCGGGTGCGAGAGCGTTCCGCCGCGGCGATGCACGAGGCGCAACTGCCGGTTGAGCTTGACCTCGGCGATTGGCACCTTCACCAGCTCGCCCAGCTCGATCTCTCGTGCAGCAGCCAGTTCGGGAAGAAACGCCACGCCGTTGCCCATGGCGACGAAGCGCTTCACGGCTTCGAGACTGGGCAGCTCCACCCCGATGTTCAAGGGCGTCTTGTGCTGCGCGAAGGTGGCGATGATCTGGCGGCGCAGCGGCGACGCAACGTTATGGGCGACGAAGTGTTGCGCGCCCAACTCGCGCAGGTGCACGCGGCGGCGCCCGGCCAGCGGATGCCCGGCATGGACAACAAACGCGACGGCATCCGAGTAGACCAACGTGGACTGGAACTGCTCTGCGTCCGCAGGAAAGGTGAGCACGCCGAGCTCGGCACGCCGCGACAGCAGATCCTCCGCAATGCGGCTGGCCAGCGTGCGCTGCACCGACAGAGAGACATGCGGCGCAATCTTGCGAAAGCGGTCCAGCAGCGGCAGAAGATAGAGCGTGGTGTACTCGTTGGCGGCGAGGTTGAGCTGCCCGCGCTCCAGTCGCTTCAACTCTCGAACCGCGCTGGCTGCCTCAGCGCGCAGGCCCACCAGCCGCCGCGCGTATTCGCGCAGCACCTCTCCCGCTGCGGTGAGTGAGCCATCGCGCAAGGCGCGCTCGAACAGCGGCTCGCCCAGCTCGTCCTCGAGCTTGCGGATGACCTGGCTCACGGCGGGCTGGGTGCGGGAGAGCCGCTGCGCGGCACGTGAGAAGCTGCGCTCATCGACGAC
>JAOAPJ010000301.1 GCA_025462805.1 Acidobacteriaceae bacterium | reverse complement strand
TCTTCCCCGCTCCAGGCGATGAAGGCTTCCCTGCACCATGCAGCTCCCATGCGGGAAACGCGAGCTCCGGCATTGGTTTTGCATGGAAGAGCTTGCGCATATGCTTCGCCATCAATCGCGCCCAGGTTTTTGCCTTCTTCCGCCGCGCACTGTCCGTCGAGATACCCGTCCCCGCATACATCTGCCGGTAAAGCTTCGACAGCAGGACAAACGCCACACGCGCCCTCAGCGTCGGCGTGCAGGCAGAACGCTCCCAGATCGCCGGGAACGTATAAAACTTGTCCCACACCCTCTGCGTGCGTTCGCGAATCTCATCCGAGCTCATTGAAGGGTGCGGCGTAAACATCTTTGGCCGCACAGCGGTCGGAATTAGCCAGTACCGCGTAATGGGCACGCCTTCAATCAGCGTCGGCGCCTTCTCCTGCTCCTTCTCCCATCGGCCAAAGTCCACCGTGCCGGGAAATGGTGTCATCATTACGAACTGCGCAAAGGTGATCCCGGCCTTCAGCGCCATTTCGGCCGTGGCATCGAAAGTCTGCGGCTTGTCCGTGGGCAGCCCGAAGATGAACGAGCCCAGCACATGCACCCCATGCTGCTTGAAGGTCTGTAGCTGCTTCGCCAAGCCCTCTCCGGAGTAGTTCCAATCCTTGAACACCGCCTTCAGCCCCTCGGGCGTCACGGCCTCCACACCCACCAGCGCGCCCTTGATGTTCGCTGTGTGCATCGCGTCCAGAAAGGCGCTGTCTTCCCCGGCCTCCATCGTGATCTGCGTAAAGAACACCATGTCCTTCGGCAGCTTGGCCAGCTCCTCCATCAACTGAAAGCGCTCCGCGCGAATCTGCGTCAGCTCCTCCAGCTTCATCAGGTTGTTCTGCTCGCGGGCCAGCCGCAGATCGGTCAGGGTCACCGGGTAGAAGTTGTCGTCCGCCAGCGCGATAAACCGGAAGCCGCGCCTGCGCAGGTCGATGATCTCGTCGATCACGCTCTGGAACCGCCGTTGCCGTGGTTTCTGGCCGTCGGTCCGCCAAACGCTGCAGAAGGAGCAGTGCTTCGGACAGCCGCGCAAGGTCTGCACCGATGCCCACATGTACTTGTCCCTCTGAATCAGGTCCCAGCGCGCAGCCAGGAACTCCGAACCACCAATCCGGCCGCCGTCGTACACCCGCTCCGGCGCGCCCTTCATACAGTCCGTCACCGCCCGTCCCCAGGCAATATCGCCATCGCCGGTGACGACACTGTGCGCCTCGCCCCGTTCAAACGCCTCCTCCGGAAAGAGCGTCGCGTGAATGCCGCCGTACACCACCCAGGCACCGCGGGCACGGGCCATGCGCCCCACTTCATAACCGCGCAGCGCATTTCCCGTGTGGACGCTGACGCCGACAATGTCGCCTGGCGCAATCGTCTCCGGTTCGATCTGCTCCAGCGATTCGTCTACCAGGATCGGATCGCCTGCCATGGCCGGGGTCGCTGCCGCAAGCACAAAAAGCCACCGCGGTGTGATCACCGCCGTGCCAAAGGAATTATCACTGGGGTTCACCAGATGAACACGCATCACTCCAACTTTCCTTCTCGCCAGCGCGCACGTGGCGCGAAGCGAGTGGCGCATTGCACGACTAGGTCATCGTTCAGGGAAAAACCACATGGTGCGGCGCGGATAAGTTTTTGCTGAGTGCGCTCGCGTGGGCGAAGAGGTAACGAATTGAGGGGATCAGATGCGGAGTTGCATATCCGCATCCACCGCAATCAGCGGAGGAGCGCCGGAGGCAGATGCCGCCTCACACGTCGGGGTACGCGGTGACGGGCGCACAGGGATTAGACGAGATCGCCGTCCACAAGCATCAGCCCACAACAGAAGAAATAACGGGGACTTGGTCGCGCCATGCGCAATCAACAGCACGAGTCCGGCAAACAGCAGCAGGCACAGCACTCCGAACTCAAGGTCAGAGCCACCCTGCAGGAACTTATCCCAGCTCATCGCCTGTTCTGAGAGCGGCATCAGCAGAATTATCAGGCTTGTGAGAATGAGAACAACGCGGCAAAGTTGCACCCGGCATGGAAACGGCAGGTCTGTCTGTTCCAGGCAGATCCCGCCATGTTCAGAGTTGCTATTCAGTCATCGCCAGATTTCCCGCAGAAAGACGCGTGGGAGGAGCATTTCATGGAACCCCCGCGCCTGTCGAACCCAGGATCGCAACAGTTCTGTAACAGAACACAGCGAACCCTGCTGCGACTTCCTCATGGCCGGCCGCATTTCGGCGAGCGAGTGAAACAGCCGGTTCGCCAGGATTCGGACCGATCGGATCACTTCGTGCACCCTTCAGGTTGCTTTTGACGCTCATGGCAACCTCGGTTCCCGCACCGGCTTTCGCTCGATCGCAGCCTGCCCGTTTTGCGACAATAGTCCTTGCTCTGGCGTGTCGGCTCTGGTTGCTCTCCCCCGCCTCATTACCGGGAGGACAACGTAACTCTGCACCCGGAGAGCTCCGCGGCCACGATTATGAAGCCCATCAACATCGCGCTGACGCCCACCGGCAATCGCAGGCTCAACGAGCTGGTCGGGGTTGCGCTCATCGCCACCGCCGGCCTCCTGCTTCTCTCCCTCGTCTCCTACCAGCCCACCGACCCGTCCTTCAACACTGTCGGCAGCGCCACCGCCCACAACTGGGCCGGTATCTTCGGCGCCACCATCAGTGATCTGCTCTTTCAGTTCGAAGGCTTCGCCGCCTTCTGCCTGCCCGTCTTCCTCACCCTGCTCGGCGTCAGTTGGATCCGCTCCCGCGCTGTCGGTGCCCCCATGTCGAAGGTCGCCGGCTTCGCGCTGCTGCTGCTCACCGTCCCTGCCGTCTTCGGCCTGCTGCCCGGCCACCTCCACTGGCTCGGCTCCATCCCGGTAGAGGGCGTCGTCGGCCGCATCTTTGTCGACGCCACCACCGCCGTCTTCAACTACCCCGGCACCTGCGTGCTGGTCGCCACCCTGCTGCTGGTCTCCGTCCTGCTCACCACCGCCTTCTCCTTCGGCAACCTGCGGCAGTGGATCGCCGTGCGCTTCGCCTTCGTCTACGCGTGGCGCGACCGCTGGCAGAACTGGAAGCTGCGCCGTGCCAAGAAGCGCGCACAACGCGCTGCGGATCGAATCACCATGGCGAAGGGCGCACGCTCCGCCGACACGATGGCGCGCTCCGGCAACGCCCAGAGAAGGACATCCGTCCCCACTCAAGCCAGCGAGCCCTCCGCACCCCGCATGAGCTGGCTGCAGCGTGTGCTGCATCGCCCGTCGCGCGAGCAGGATGACGACCGGCCCTCCTCCCGCCGCGCCGCGTTCGCGGAGACGGCCGCTCCCCCCACCCCCGAAGAGGCCGCGTACCTCGAAGAGCCCACGCCGCCCTCCTCCCTGTGGACCCAGATTCCCCGCGCCACGGTGCGTGATCCGGAGCCGGAGCCTGCCCCGCTGCCCGTCACCGCCCCCGGCAACGCGCTCGATCGTCACGCCTGGGAAGAGTCCGCTGGTGTCGAAGAGGAGGAGGGCGACAACATCTCCATCGGCGAGCGCGCCGACGTCGACGCCCGCCCGGTCACCCTCACCCCGCGTGCCGTCTCCGGCTTCCGCCTGCCGCCCAGCACGCTGCTCCATCGCTCCGAAGATCAGCAGATCATCCGCGAAGACGAGCTCCGCGAAGAGGCCAAGGTGCTGGTCGAGAAGTGCGCCGAGTTCGACGTGCACGGCTCGGTCACGCACATCAACCCCGGCCCGGTCGTCACCACCTTCGAGTTCCGTCCCGAGGCTGGCGTCAAGTACGCGCGCGTCACCGGCCTCGCCGATGATCTCTGCCTCGCCATGGCTGCCGAAAGCATCCTTATCGAGCGCATGGCGGGTAAGAGCACCGTCGGCATCCAGGTGCCCAACTCCGTGCGCGAAACCATCTGGCTGCGCGATGTCGTCGAGGACCCTACCTTCGCCCAGAGCAAGATGAAGCTGCCGCTCGCCATGGGCAAGGACATCAACGGCCGCATCGTCACCGCCGACCTCGCCACCATGCCGCACGTGCTCATCGCCGGCTCCACCGGCAGCGGCAAATCCGTCGCCATCAATGCCATGATCATGTCGGTGCTCTTCAAAACGACACCGGAACAGGTACGTATGATCCTGGTCGATCCCAAGCGCGTCGAGCTCGGCATGTATGAGGGCATCCCACACCTCTTCACCCCGATCATCACCGAGCCCAAGCTCGCCGCCAACGCCCTGCGGAATGCCGTGCGCGAGATGGAGCGCCGCCTCAAGCTGCTGGCCTCCCGCTCCGTCCGCAACATCGATCAGTACAACAAGCTCTTCGAAGCGGGCACGCCCAGCATGTTCGAGGATGCGGAGGAGCAGCAACCGCTCCCCTACATCATCATCATCATCGACGAGCTCGCCGACCTCATGATGCTCGACCGCGCCAACGTCGAGGAGGCCATCACCCGCCTCGCCCAGATGGCCCGCGCCGTCGGCATCCATCTCGTGCTCGCCACCCAGCGCCCCTCGGTGGACGTCATCACCGGCCTCATCAAGGCCAACGTGCC
>JAOAPJ010000242.1 GCA_025462805.1 Acidobacteriaceae bacterium | reverse complement strand
GTCAGGAACTGTCCGGTGATGCCGGTGTTCTCTGGTGAACAGAGGAAGCAGACTGCCGCCGCAACCTCCTCCAGTGTGACCAGCCGATGATGTCCGGTAGCCATGGTGAGGCGCTCGATCTGCTCCGCCGACAGATTCTTTCGCGTCATCGGCGTCTCAATCGCCCCGGGCAGCACCGCGTTCATCAGATGGCCATCCCTTGCGAGATCGGCCGACGCGGAGAGCACCAGCCCCTGCAGGGCAGCCTTTGTCATGCAGTAGGAGAGCTTCGACTGCCGCGCCAGTTCCTGCCATATCGAGCTGATGACGCACAGCCGCGACCCGCGCGCCAGCAGGTCGCGATCCAGCAGGGCCTTGAGCGTCACCAGAATGTAACTGCAGTTGGCCTCATACAGCGCGCGGTGCGCGTCCATCTCCACGTCGTACACGCTGTCGTTGTTGTTGGCGCCCTGCGCCCAGCACACGCTGGTGTAGGGCGCGCCAGCCTCAAGCTGTGCCGCGCTGAAGCTGCTATCCAGGGGATCGACTGCCAGCGTGCGCACCCCGGCAGGAGCGTTCGTGATGCGCTGCCGGGCTACCGCCGTCACCTGCCAGCCCCGGGAGAGCGCCATCTGCACCACTGCGCTGCCGATCGCCCCGCTTCCGCCGAACACCAGCAGGTGCTGTGCTGCCGGCATCACTGATTCAGAACCGCCCAGCGCTTCTCCAGCATGTCGATACGCTTGGCATCTTCCTGCTCGATGGAGCTGTAATAGTCGCGCTTGTTCAGCAGCCACAGCAACTCAAAGTGAACCGCATTCAGCAAACCCTGATCGATGTGCGCCTGCTTGGCCGACCTCGCATCAAAGATCACCTTGCGCGTCTCAAAGCGCGTCAGGTGGAGATCCACCATCTCGCGCAACACCGGGATCGAATCGCTCGAGACGCCGCCGCCCACCACCAGGTCGAGCCCACGGGCCTTGCAGGCAGCCGCGGCCTTCAGCACGCAGTCAGTCACCTCGCGCCCGTTGATCGCATCGCGGCCCAGGCCTGCGGAAAGGGAATAGTCAACCCGGCCAAACACCACGCCGGTCAGCTCCGGAGCCTTCTTCGTCGCATCCGCCAGAGCCTCAAGCTGCTGGTATGCGGAGGTCGTCTCCAGGTTGAACAGGAACTGGGTCTCCTCCCGCTCCTCCGCCGAATACACCTTGCCCACTGCCTCAGCGAACTTCGTCAGCGCATATGTGCTCTCGATCATTGGCGCGATGATGTAGTCCACGCCGATCTGTTTGCTCTCGATCAGATCGCGGATCGCTTCGCAGCCGCCAATCTTCAAACCGAACTTCAGACCAGCCTTGCGGCAGATCTCCACCAGCCGCAGCAACTCATCGACGCGCGTGCCCTCCGCCTCAAACTCCGCCTTCACTGCCAGGTAGCCGTACTCTTCCTTCCCCTTCTTGAGGATGTCGAGCATCTTGCGTTCTTTTGTGTTCATTCCTTCTCCGTTACAGCGCGCTGCACGTCCGGCCTGTGCTCACTCTCTTCGGCTCGGATCATGAGCCCCGGACAATCCGCATCATTCTAGCAGTTGCCCTGCGTGTGAACCGCAGGCACAGCCATGCCCATCTCCGCTCTGCGCTTCTGTTCATCGGCCGTGCGCTTGCTGCGCGTTCCTCATCGTCGGGATGGGCACGTGAACCTCGGCGCCCAACCGGCCCGGGCACCAGCGGCACTCCGTTAGGGAAGGACCAATCCGTTCCGCACATAGATGCGATAGGCATGATCTGCTTCTTCATGGAAGTCTCTCGAAATCGCCACGTGGTAGTTGCCCTCCAGATAGCCGGCGAAGCTCGGCCATGCCCCGAGCTTGTCAAAGCTGGGCAGGTGACCGAACCATTCGTTTGTAAGCACGATCACCGCGGGCGGCTTCGTCGTGAGCTGGCTCCAGTACTCGTTGCGGTAGTGGTCGACCACCGGGGACTCAGTCGGCGAGAACAGCAGCAGGTCCCCCATCAGGCCCGTGCTCTGTACCAGTTTCAGATGATAGAGCGCGGTATAGCACCCCTCCACCAGATCCATGCATTGCACCTCATGCTGCAGTTGAGGGGTATTCATCGAGGCCAGGTCCCGCTCCAGCGACAGGGTGAAGTTGCTGACCGGCTGCAGCCGATGCACAAACCGCAGGTACAGCGGCACTCCGCTGAGCGTTGCCGCAGCCAGACCAACCGCGCCCACGATCCGCACCCAGCCGGTGCGACGCATCGCCAGCGTCAGTTCCATCGCCATCCAAAGCAGCGCAAAGGCGGTGAAAGGATACTTGTGGTACTCGTAGCCCTTGGCCTGCACGAAGTACGAGAAGGCGCCAAATCCCGCGCCTGCCAGCAGAGTCCCGCGCTCCCAGCTCTTCCATTCCCGGTTGGCGAACGCGACTGCCAGCGCAAACGGCAGCATCAGCCACTCCACCTTGGGGAGTGCCCAGCGGGCCAACTGGCGCATCGTTGCGTGATCCAGTCCTGCGTAGAAGGACGTCAGCCGGCGGGCGATCACGAAAAACGCGTGAAGCGCGTGGTAGCGAAGCAGGAAGGACAGCACGATGCCGCCTGCGATAGCTCCGCCTGCGACGCCGTAGCAGATATACCGGGCCACCGGCTCGCCTCTTTTGCGGAGCTCCCACACCGCCATCGCGAGGAGCAGCACACCCAGCGGCGCCACCGTCGGCTTCACCGTGCCCGCCAGCCCCACGCTCAGCCCGAAGGCAAGCAGCAGCCACGGTCTGCGCCTGCGTACGCCTTCAAACAGAAACGCGTATCCCAGCATGAGGAGAACCGTCATCACCTCATCGCGTTCTACAGAGTTCCACGGGCCGTTGCTGGTGTGCACCAGGGAAAACATCACGCCCGCAAACAGCCCCGCCAGCCAGTCATAGGGCCGAGCGATCACGATCATCGCTCCGGTCAGAACGCCCAGCAGCGTGAAATCGAACACACGCCACGCCAGATCGCCACTCCCGAACAGATGCATGCCCCAGCCCTCAATCACATAGGCTCCGGGCATGTTGATATCCGTGATCTCGCGGTAGGGTGCGAACCCGCTATCGATCAGGAAGCGTATGTAATGCAGCACCTGCGCGTCCCACACCAGCGGCCATCGACAGGTGAAGACCACCAGGACAATCGCGCCAACCGCGAGCACGCCCGCCAGCGCCCAACGAATGGCGTCGAGTTGCGAACGCCCGGCCACCGCTGCCTCTTCGTGAAGGACGTCCATGCTATCCACGCGGCGATGGCGACTGTGGCGCCAGATTCTGGTACAGGCGGTACCGTCCGAAATCGCCCACCGGCCGCCAGTGCTCCAGCAGGTCCTGGTGCAGGATCGAATTGCGCAGATACAGCGGCGGATGCCGTACCGGGTAGCGCAGGGCGATACCTTGCAGATCGCCCACTACCCCGGGCGTCTCGGTCCACAGCGGCTCCGGCGGTTCCGGCAGCAGCGCCCATTTCGCTTGGTCCATCGTGCTCACCTTCTGCCGCTCCGTGTCCAGGCTGATGACGGTTGCCAGGAAACAAAAGAAGTCCGGCCGGAAGTGCCCGCTTTGTCGCAGTTGCTGCTCAATCGACCAGTCGATATCGTCCGGTGTCGCTACACTATCGTGCCCCACGATCGATTCCAGCCTCTGCATATCCAGCAGCGGTGGAGGCGAGAGCGGAGCAGACAGCACACCGGACACT
>JAOAPJ010000181.1 GCA_025462805.1 Acidobacteriaceae bacterium | reverse complement strand
TGAGTTCACGGCAGCCTGCCAGCATTTCATCATTCGGCTCGACCGCGATCACCCTGTGCCCGGCGTCCAGAAACAGCTCGGCCAGCATTCCCGTTCCCGCACCGATGTCCGCAACCAGGGCATTCTCCGGCAGGGCGTTATGTTGGCGTAGAAATGCAAGGATGCCTTGAGGAAAGCGCGGGCGATAGGCTGCATAGGCCTGTACCCGGCCGGAGAACCGTTCCGTATGAAGCGGCGCGGTCACGCCGGCTCGCTATGCAGCAGAGTGGGTCGCCTCCGCCGCCACCTCATGGTCCGATTGGTGCCCGTCCTTGATGCCGAACAGGCGCAGCATCGGTGAGGTCAGCATGGTCGTCACCAACGCCATCACCACCAGCATGGTGAACAGCGTCGGCGTAAACACGCCGGCGTTGTAGGCAATATTTAGCACGATCAGCTCGACCAGCCCGCGCGTGTTGAGCAGAGCACCGAGTGCCCCGGCGTCGCGCCAGGAGTGGCCATTCCAGCGCGCTGCCAGGATGGCGCCACCCATCTTGCCGGCGACCGCGGCCAACAGCACCAAGCCGGCCCAAAGCCACATATTCGCGTCATCCAGCAGGTCGAGGCGCGTGCGCATTCCGGTGAGTGCGAAGAACAGCGGCAACAGCAGCACCGAGACCAGCATGTCCAGGCGCGTGCGGATCTCCTCCTGCCAGCGCGGAATGCGCGGGAAGCACACACCCGCAAGGAATGCGCCGAATAGCGGATGGATTCCCAGCGCATCCGTCGCTGCGGCGGATAACAACACCGCCGCCACGACCACGCCGAGGAGTTCAAGCGAGAGCCCGGTCGATTTATGTCTCTTCACCGCCCGGGTGGCCAGCGGACGCACTACGCCGAGCATCAGCACCAGATACCCAACCAGCCCGGCCATGCGAATGCCGAGGCTTGCAGAACCTCCGTCCTTGCCGATCAGCGCTAGAGCAAAGGCCAGCAGCAACCATGCAACGACGTCATCCACCGCAGCGCAAAGAATGGCTGTCGTGCCCAGCGATGTTCCTTGTAGCTTCTTCTCTTCCAGAATGCGGGCCAAGACCGGGAAGGCCGTAATGCTCATCGCAATACCGAGGAAGAGCACAAAGGGCATGCTGCCGATGCCATGCGGCGCGAAGCGGATGCGCAAGGAATGTGCCAGCAACGCTGCCATGGCAAAAGGAAACAGGATGCTCATCAAGCTGGCCACAACGGCCGTGCTGCGCTGCTTGTAAAGCTGCGCGTAATCCAGCTCCATCCCGATCAGGAAGAGAAACAGGATCAGCCCGATGGTGCTCAGCGTCTCGAAGTTGGCGAACGAGTGCGGCGTGAAGATATGCGCCACTCCGGGGGCAAACCGGCCAAGCACCGAGGGGCCCAGCAGGATGCCGCCCACGATCTCGCCGATCACCCGTGCCTGGCCCAGCTTGCTCGCGAGCCAGCCGCAGCTCAGCGTCACCATCAGCACAATCGCCATCTGCACTAGCAGGAGTGTCATGTGATGTGTTTTCCCTTTCGTCGTGAAGGGTGCCGAGGCAGTCGGGTAAGTGTCGGGTCATGCGCAGCGCGGATTCTGGTGTCCACAGGTCTGCACAGCTTCAGAACGAGGTGCTGCCCGCCGTATCGAGCAGCGCGGACGCATGGCGGCCCCGCTCCAGCGTTATGCCTATTGTAGCCTTGCCGCTTAGATGCCAACCTCCGTCGACCGGTGCGGTCGGCGTTGCCTGAATTGTCAGGAACGGCTACCAATTTTAGCGCTCCACCGCCATAGCGACCGAGTTGCCGCCGCCCAGACAGAGCGCCGCCACTCCACGGTGCAGGTTGCGATGCTTCAGCGCATAGATCAGGGTGGTCAGCACGCGCGCGCCACTGCCTCCGATGGGATGGCCCATCGCCACTGAGCCGCCGTTCACGTTCACCCGCGCCGCCAACTCCGGCGCGTCTAGTCCCAGCTCCTTCATCACGCCCAGCGCCTGCACCGCGAACGCCTCATTCAGTTCGTACAGGTCCACCTGCTCTTTCGCCCAGCCCGCCTTGGCCAGCACGCGCTCGACGCCGATCACAGGCGCCAGCATCACCCACTTCGGATCGATGCCGCTCGAAGCCTGGGCGCGGATCTTCACTATCGGTTCCAGGTTCAGCTCCGCCGCCCGGCGCGCTGAGGTCACCACCACCGCCGCAGCGCCATCGTTCATACCGGGCGCATTGCCTGCCGTCACCGTGCCATCTTTCCTGAAGGCCGGCTTCAGCGCGCGCAGTCCCTCGATCGACGCATCGTCGCGAACGCTCTCATCACGATCCAGCTTCCCCGCTGCCTCACCCTTCCGCTTCGCCGGGATCTCCACCGGCAGCAGCTCATCGGCGAAGGCACCGGCCCGTTGTGCGGCCGTCGCCTTCTGGTGTGAAGCCAGCGCGTAGGCATCCTGCTGCTCGCGCGTGATGGAGTGCTTCTCCGCTACGTTCTCCCCCGTCACTCCCATGTGGTAGTCGTTGAACACATCCCAGAGGCCGTCGCGAATCATCGAGTCCACCACTTTGCCATCGCCCATGCGGAAGCCATTGCGCGCCTGCGGCAACAGATAGGGCGCATTCGACATGGACTCCATCCCACCCGCCACTACGATGTCGGCATTGCCCGTCTGGATCGCCTGCGCCGCCAGACTGATTGCCTTCAACCCGGAGCCGCAGACTTTGTTGATGGTCATTGCACTCACCGCCGCGGGCAGGCCGCCGTGCAGCGCGGCTTGACGCGCAGGATTCTGTCCCAGCCCGGCGGAGACGACGTTGCCCATAATGCATTCGTCCACCTGGTCCGGCGCAATGCCCGAGCGTCGCACTGCCTCCCGCACCACCAGCGCACCCAGCTCGACCGCGCTGTAGCCGGCCAGCGATCCCTGAAACCGTCCGATAGGCGTGCGCACCGCAGAGACGATCACCGCTTCTTCCATCTCTCAAGACCTCAACTTCCCGTGGCCCCGCGTGTCGCGTCCGTCGCCGCAGGGCCAACGTGTGAAGATAGCAGGGGCTGAAATCGCACCGCAATCAGCGCTGTCGATCGCCGGCAGGCGAGGACCCAAGGACCGGATGGAAGAGACGCGGCCATCGCGAGAACCGCTCGCGCCACTCTGGCATACCGCACTGCTGCTCGTCTTCGTGCTGGGCTTCTCGTGGGTCGAGGTACTCACACAACACCTCACCGGGAACGCGGCACTCCGGGGGCAAGCGCGGCAACCCTCGCATGTCGTCAGCTACCTCATCACACTGGCGTGGGAGTGGCTCCTGCTCGCTTTCGTCTGGTGGGGGCTGCGGCTGCGCGGCACCCCTCTGCGTCAGCTCCTCGGCGTCCGCCGAGCGGGGGCGACGGAGCTCTGGTTGGATATCGCCATCGCTCTCGGCTTCTGGTTCGGCTCGCTCGCTGTGCTCGGCATCGCCGCATCTCTGCTGCGCTTCGCGCACCTTCATCCGGAAAACGTCCGCGGCATCGTCTCGAAGTTAGCGCCTGCCTCGCCGGCAGAGCTCGCGCTGTGGACTGCGCTCAGCATCAGCGCTGGCTTCTGCGAAGAGCTCATCTTCCGCGGCTATTTGCAGCAGCAGTTCACTGCACTCACCCGCCGCGCCGTTCTCGGCATCGCGATCGCTGCCATCCTCTTCGGAGCCGCGCATCTCTATGAAGGTGTCAGCGGCGCGCTGCTCATCATGCTCTACGGTGCGTTGTTCGGCGCCCTGGTGCATCTGCGTCGCAGTTTGCGGCCGGGCATCTTCGCGCACGCGTGGCATGACGCTCTCAGCGGATTCGTCCTCTACCTCGGCGCGCATTTCTTCTCGCGACTCCCACACTAGTTGCAGAAGACCACCATTCGCGAACTCACGCGCAAGAGAAGCGCGTAAAAATCCCATTTTTTTCTTGACACTCCAATTCGCCCACTCTATACATTCCGTAACTGCAACAACTCGTTGCAGCACAAGGGAGAATAGACACCATGGCAACGAAGAAGGCAGCCAAGAAGCCGGCCAAGAAGGCGGCAAAGAAGGCAGCGAAGAAGAAGTAAGCAAGTCAACCTAAACAAGACAACACCTCGGGGGACGCAGGCAAGCGTCCCCCGAGGTGTTTTTACGCCACACTCCGTTGCATCCGCGTCACGCGATACAGTCTCCTCATGACGCGTCGCCGCTGGATCGCCGATCGTTGGACCGGCAGCACTGCCACCCTCGAGGGCGAGCAGGCTCAACACCTCAGCCGCGTGTTGCGCGCGCAGCCTGGCATGGAGTTCGATGTTGTCGCCGGCAGCCACGCCTGGTTGGCGCGCATCACCTCCGTGAGTCGTGATTCCGTGGTATTCGAATTGCTCGAGGAGCTTGCCGCCGCCGCGGCACTGCCGGTCACGCTGCTGCTCAGCGTCTTCAAGTTCGATCGCATGGAGTGGGCCATCGAGAAAGCTGTCGAGCTCGGCTGCGGCCGGATCCTCCCTGTTATGGCGGAGCGGACCGAGAAGCACCTGGCCCAGGCTGCCGGCAAACGCGTCGACCGCTGGCGCCGCATCGCCTTGGAGGCAGCTAAGCAGTCCCGGCGCAGCGACCTGCCGGAGATCGCGGACCCTCTTCGGCTACCACAGGCCCTGGCGGAAAAGCCTCCTGAGCGCCGCATCCTGCTCTCCGAAACAGAAGAGAAGCATCCACTGTTACGAATTATTCAGGCCGGATCCGCTGCCCCGGCGGACCTCGCGCTCGCCATCGGTCCGGAGGGTGGATGGACTCCGGCCGAGATTGCTGCCTTCATGGCTGGCGGATGGCAGAGTGCCTCCCTGGGACCGCGCATCCTGCGGGTCGAGACGGCAGCCATCGCCGCACTCTCGATCGTGCTCGCAGCCGAAGACGCCGGCGATCCCTCACCAGCGGCGCGCGCGCTGCCATAAACAGAACGGCCCTCCCATCAGGGAAGGCCGCAGTATTGTTCCTTGCTGGTAAGGGCTAACTGAAGAGGTCCTTCATCTTGTCGAGCAGCGTCCGCGACGTCGCCCGGTTGTCCACCTTGAGTGTGTCACCCAAGGATTGGATCGCCTCACGCTGCGCCTTGCTCAGCTTCTTGGGCGTCTCCACCACCACCTGCACGATCAGGTCGCCACGCCCGCGCTCGTTCAGGTAAGGAACACCTTTCGCCCGCAGCCGGAACTCCCTGCCGCTCTGCGTGCCCTCAGGCACCTTCAGCGTCGTCTCTCCCTCGAGCGTCTGAATGGCAATCTCCGCACCCAGCGCCGCCTGCGGAAACGAGATCATCACCGCGCAGTGCAGATCGTGTCCCTCGCGCTCGAAGTACGCGTGCGGCCGCACCGCGAGCACGACATACAGATCGCCGCTCGTGCCGCCGAAGCGTCCGGCATCGCCCTCGCCTTGGTAGCGGATGCGTGTGCCATCCTCGACACCCGCGGGAATCTTCACCTGGATGGTGTGCTCTCGCTCCAGGCGCGCCTCGCCCCTGCAGGTTGGGCATGGCTCGGTCACGACCTGGCCGGTGCCGCTGCAGACCGGACAGGTACGCGCAATGGAGAAGAAGCCCTGCTGGAAACGAACCTGTCCCCGCCCGCCGCACTGCTGGCAGGTACTCGCCGCCTTGCCGTGCGCACTGCCCGACCCACGGCACTCGCCGCAGACGTCCATGCGCTTGATCGTGACCGTCGTCTCTTTTCCGAAGACGGCCTCTTCAAAGTCGATCGTCAGGTCGTAGCGAATGTCGCGGCCGCGTTGCGCGCGCGACGCACGGCCGCTTCGTGCGGCGCCGACATTGAACATTTCTCCAAAGAAGTCGCCAAAGATATCTCCCAGGTCGACGTCGCCGGGGAACCCGCCGCCACCCGCAGCGCCATTCACACCAGCGTGGCCGTAGCGGTCGTAGGCCGCCCGCTTCTGCGGGTCGCTCAGCACCTGGTACGCCTCGCTCGCCTGCTTGAACCGCTCCTCCGCCTCCGGGTTGTCGGGGTTGCGATCGGGGTGGTAGCGCATCGCCAGCTTGCGATACGCCGTCTTCAACTCTGGGTCACCGCAATCTCTCGAAACGCTCAGAACTTCGTAGTAATCAATATGTGCCACGTTTGCCATTTTTCCTGTACTCAATCTCTGCCTTGCAGGTCTCTCTTCGTCCCGTCAGACGCCAACTCACTCCCTCGCGCTGCAGCGCGTTGCACCGCCGCCGCTTGCATCACCGCTACGCCGCGCTCTTACGCTTCGGAGAGGTGAGGGTTTACTGCGATACGCACCAGCGCCGGCCGTAGCAGCCGGTCCTTGATCCGGTAGCCGCGGCGCACCTCTTCGATCACTTGATGATCGGGCAGGTCGGTTCGCTCCACACTATCGAGCGCCTCATGCACCCGGGGATCGAACGGCTGTCCCACCGTTTCCACCGGTGTCACGTTCAGCGAGCGGAGAACCTCTTCCATCTGCTTCGCGATCAGCTCGATACCCGTGCGCGTCTGCTCCGCCGATCCGGTCGAGTTCACCGCCAGCCGGAAGTTGTCCAGCACGGGAAGGAACTGCTCCACCGCATCCGAGATGGCGAAGGCGCGGTAGTCCGTGCGCTCGCGCTGCTCCCGCTTTCGGGCATTGTCGAACTCCGCCTGCAGCCTGGCCAGCCGCTCGAACAGGTTGTCGCGCTCGCCACGAACCTGCTCGTAGCTCTCGCGCAAACCCGCAGCCGGATCACCGGTTGCCGTGGCAGCCGTCGCGCTCTCCTGCACCTCGCCGCCTCCCTGAGCCGGATCGCTCATGCTCTGCGACGGGGTCTGTGCAGCAGGCTCCGCCTCACGATTGGTCTGTGTCTCGGTCGTCACGTCAGTCGCATTGTCAGTCATAGCCATAACTCTTCTTCCGTCCAAAAATGAAATGTTCTCGGTTTCGGGTTGCGCCGCCGTGGCCGGAGCGTCCTCTGCACGATCCGGAGCGTCAGCCGCGCGGGGTCTTCAGAACGCGTTCCGAGAGCTGCGCGATGTAAGAGACCGCCTGGATCGTCTCGTTGTAGCGAATGCGGGTAGGCGCCAACACCGCCACGGTACCCACGCTCTCCTCACCCAGCCGGGTGCCGGTGCCAATCAGCACCATGTTCTCCATATCGGGGATAGCATCCTCCAGCCCCACCACGACGCGCACTGCTTGCTGCCGCGCGTCCACGTACGCACTCAAGAGGTCGATCAGCCGCTGCTTGGTCTCGAGCGCGCCCAGCAGGGCGCGTAGCCTCTCCTGGTCCAGCCCCCCCTGCACCAGGTTCG
This sequence comes from Acidobacteriaceae bacterium, assembly GCA_025462805.1. The sequence goes on along the minus strand of JAOAPJ010000181.1, from coordinate 2,264 downwards.
CCACCCCTTCCACGAAGATCACCTGCGGCGGCGGCGTACCTTCGAGCGCCCCCTTGCGCACCAGCTCGTTCAGGGACTGCATCAGCCGATCGAACTCACTGCGCTCCTGTTCCATGCGCCTCGCAATCTCCGCGCGCATCTTCTCGATCGACCAGCCGCGGAAGTTGCCGTTCAGAAAGTTCGCTGCAACTTCCAGCTCTCCCTGATCCAGATCGCGGTCCAGGTGCAGAACACGATCGAGCACGGTGCCACCGCGCGTCACCACTACCGCCAGCACCCGCTGCATGCTGAGGCGGGAGAAGTGAATGTGCTCCAGCGACTCTGACTCCCCGGCGGCAGCCGTGGCCATACCGACGCCACTCGAGATCAGCGCCAGCACATGTGAGGTACGCTCCAGGAAGTGCTGCCGGCTGGTCACCCCGGCAAAGCAGGCATCTATTTGCTCGCGCTTGTCGGCTGGCAACTGCGCCGCCGCATGCGCGCCGGTCGCAGCCCTCGCTGCGCCGGCCAGGTGCTCTACATAGAAGCGAAAAGCCTTCGCCGTCGGGATGCGGCCGGCCGAGGTGTGTGGCTGCTCCAGCAGCCCCACCTCGCTCAGCGTGGCCATCACATTGCGGATGGTCGCCGAACTCATTCCCTCTTTGTCCGCATACAGGCGGGCTACCGCCTGCGACGCCACCGGTTCGCCCGTGGCGATATACATCTCTAAGATGGCCGTCAAGACCAGCCGCTCCCGCGGACTGATTCGGAGCTCTGCCGTCATCGCCCTAACCCTTGCGCGACGAACATCCACGCCTGCTTACGGATAGATGCCGCCTCATTTATCGTAGCAGGTTACCTGCCTTCACTGGGGCGCCGCGCCGTTACGCCCGGCCACTGCAGAGGCATTGCGAAGCCCGCAGCGTTAGTACGCGGCTAACCAAAGCCGGATCAACAGGTTCCTAAATATTAAGAAGCGCTTCTTGCTCGGGAAGCAGCACGTTTTTACGGGAATGCTCTTTCTGCACGAACCCTGCATCCGCTTCTCGGTTTCTTGAATCACACTGCCACCCTTGTTTGGAGAGGATCACTATGCCGGCCACCCGCCGTTTGTGGATCACCATCGCAGCCGTGGCAGCCGGAATCGTCCTCCTGCTGCTGATCGCCATTCCCTTCCTGCTCAACGCGGACAACTACCGGCCGCGCATCCAAAAGGCGCTCTCGGACGCAACCGGCCGTTCCGTCACCCTAGGCCACCTCAGCTTCTCGCTCTTCTCCGGCGCACTCACCGCCGACCAGCTCGCCATCGCCGACGACCCCGCCTTCAGCCAGCAACCGTTCATCAAAGCGCAGTCCGTACACATCGGCATCCAGGTTGGGCCGCTGCTCTTCCACAAGCAGGTGCAGATCCGCAGCATCACCATCGACACACCGCAGATCCAGTTGATCCGTAACCAGGCCAATGTCTGGAACTACGCCAGCCTGGGAAACGCGAGCAAACGCGGCAACTCCGCCGAGACCCAGAGCGCAATGCCCAACCTCACCATCGGTTCGCTTGAGGTGACGAATGGCCAGGTCTCCGTGACGCAGCAGGGCGACTCCGCCAAACCTGCGGTCTACCAGAACGTCGCCGCAACCATCACCGACTTCAGCCTCACGACTCCGTTCGACTACTCGATCTCCGCATCGCTGCCCGGCAACGGCAACTTCTCTGTTTCCGGCAAGGGCGGTCCCTTCAATCAGGCAGACGCATCGAAGACCCCCTTCAACGCCAAAGTCCAGGTGAAGCATGCCGATCTGGTCGGGGCCTCCCTGGTGCCCCCGTCTACCGGTATCTCGGGCCTGGTCGATCTCAACGCCAACGTCTCGTCGAACGGCGAGACGGCTCACGTCACCGGCACGATGGACGCCGCACAGCTCAAGCTCGTCCCTGCTGGCACACCCGCTCCGCGCCCCGTGCACGTCAACTTCACGGTGGACCAGAACCTAAGCTCACTCTCCGGCCGCCTAGGCAACAGCACCATCAACTTTGACAAGGCGGTCCTCAACCTGGCCGGCACTTACCAGACCCACGGCGCTACCACCACACTCGACGTGCACGCCAGCGGCCAGGGCGTTCCCATCAACGATCTCGAGGCCTTCCTTCCCGCGGCCGGCGTGCAGCTCCCCGCCGGCTCCCGGCTGCAGGGCGGCACGCTGACCACCTCGCTCTCCATCACCGGCCCATCGCAGAACCCGGTGATCGCCGGTCCGGTGCGCATCGACAATACGCAGCTCGCTGGCTT
>JAOAPJ010000146.1 GCA_025462805.1 Acidobacteriaceae bacterium | reverse complement strand
GGGTACATGCTGCAGATCTTCACCAAGCCAGTGGAGGATCGCCCGACGCTGTTCTACGAGGTCATCCAGCGAAAGGGCAGCCGCTCCTTCGGCAAGGGCAACTTCAAGGCGCTGTTCGAAGCCATCGAGCGCGAGCAGGCCGAGCGCGGCAACCTCTAGGCGGCGCCAGAAGGCAGCGACAGACCACAGCAGCGCGTTCGCAGAATAAGCAGTCCTCACTCGGCCGCGTGGTGTGGTCTGGACCCTCTGCCGTCATCCGAAGTTGTTGTCTAATCGACTGATGCGCAGCTTCGATCCCGCCAGCGAGTCCGTCCAGAACATTTACAAGCTGATGATCGGCGTGATCGTGCCGCGGCCGATCGCCTTCGTCTCCTCGATCGACGGCAATGGCGTCCGCAACCTGGCTCCCTTCAGCTACTACACTGCCGTCTCCGCCGATCCGCCAGTCGTGCTCTTCTGTCCTTCCGTGCGCAAGGAGGATCCCGAACGGGGCCTGTCGGCCCACAAAGACACGCTGCGCAATATCGTCGGCAACCACGAGTTCGTCATCAACGTGGTTACAGAAAAGCTCGCGGAGAGGATGAACAGGACCTCCGCCCAGGTGCCGCCGGAGATCGATGAGTTCGAGTTGGCCGGCCTCACCCCCGTCCCGAGCGAGCTCATCAAGCCTCCCCGCGTGGCCGAAAGCCCGGTGCAGATGGAGTGCCGCCTGCATCAGATCGTCGAGGTCAGCGATCGTCCGGCCGGCGGCTCGGTTGTGCTGGGCGAGGTGCTCCGCTTTCACCTGCGGGAGGATCTGTTCGACAACTTCCGCATCGATGCTGACAAGCTCGCCGCAATCGGCCGCATGGCCGGTCCAACCTATGTGCGGACGCACGATCGCTTCGATCTTGAGCGCCCCAGGTGACACACTTAAAAAAACGGCAGCGAATGGTTGCGCACACTCGCCGCCGTGCCATGAACTCTATCAGCGTCGCCGCAGCCCTTCGGGTATCCTTCGGAGGGTTCGAGCAGAGATCACCCGGAGCAAAGGTCGGTCCCATAAGGGGCGCAACATGCGGCCGAAAAGTTTGATGCAGAATCCGGCGTGCTGTTAGCTTGAAATATTCGCGGGAAGGATGAATTTCGTTGCGGCTCCTTGAGTATCTGGTCGAAATGTTCATCCAGGGATTCGGCATCACCCGGCCTACCGACGCTCAGCGCAAACATGTCACCGTTCTACTCGGAGGCATCCTGCTTACGGGCGCGCTGCTGGTGATCCTGGCGAGCGTGGCCATGATTCTCTATCTGCACCACGGCCGTTGAGCACGCGTTGTGCACTAGCCGAAGACCAGCGTCGCCGCTCCGCCAGCGATCAGCAATCCGCCGATTATTTTGTGCACCGTCAGCCCTTCACCCAGAAACAGCCAGGCGAACAAAATCACCAGCACGACACTGAGCTTGTCGATCGGCGCCACGGCCGAGGCAGGCCCCAGTTGCAGCGCGCGGAAATAGCAAAGCCAGGACAGGCCGGTCGCGATCCCTGACAGCACCAGAAATAACCACGAACGCGCAGCAATCTCGCCCATCCCATGATGGCGGCCGAGGCTCAGCGCAATCGCCCAGGTAAAGACCAGCACCACCGTAGTGCGGATCGCGGTCGCCAGGTTCGAATCGATGCCGGCGATGCCGATCTTGGCCAGGATCGCCGTCGCGGCCGCAAACAGTGCTGAGAGAAGCGCCCAAACCAACCATGTCATGTCTTCAGAATATGCGGTCGAGCGCTGCCGTCCACTTGTAGCTTCTGCGCGGAACCCTACTCCAGCAATGTAGCGAGCTTGTCCTCAAGCGCCGCGACACGCGCACGCAGCTCGGCCAGCTCGCCTTCGAGCACCGCCACACGATCTGCATCCGCCATTTCGCCGGGCGGCCGCGACGACATCCCGATCGGCTCTGCGCCGTTCGTCTCGGCAACCTGAGAGGCGCCGAGCGCGGAGAGCAGGTGAATGTAACGCACCTCGCGCGAACCCCGCTCGCGCGGCAACGCTCGCGCCAGCGGCGGCTCGCGCTGGGCCAACTGCTGGAGTGCGGCCTCCACCTCCTCGATAGCGGGAAAGTTGTGCATCCTCTCCGTGCGGCTGCGCAGTTCCCCCGGCGTCTGCGCGCCACGCAGCAGCAGCACACACAGCACCGCAGACTCGCCGCGACGCAGATTGAACACCTCGCCCACATGATGAGCAAACTTGGTGACCCGCGCCTCGGTGCCGCGCACCGGTCCGGCGAGTCCCACGTCCTCGAGTTGGTGCAGTGCCATCCGCACCTCATCCTCCGTCAGCTCCATGACGGGGTTGCGGCTCGAGCGCTGATTGCACGCGGCCGTCAACGCAACCAGAGAGAGCGGGTAGTACTCCGGCGTGGTCGCCTCCTTCTCCAGCAACGCGCCGAGCACACGTGCCGCACTGGCGGAGAGTTTCACTTGCGGTTCCGACATCTGTTGGGCTCCTGTCCCCACCTTATCGCGGGGAAATCATCGCGTGCGAGAAAGGCGCATTGTCCGTACTCTAAGAGAGATGTTCATTTCCGCACAGCCCGCTGCGCTTACCGGAAGCACGCGCGCCAAGGCGGCGCAGCGTGCCGTAGCTGCCTACTTTCTGGCGAATGGCGTGGTGATGGGCGCGTGGGTGCCGCACGTTCCAGACCGTGCGCGCGAACTCCACCTGGATGCCGGCGCCTTGGGCTGGACGCTGCTGGCCGCCGGACTCGGTGCCGTTCTCGCCATGCCTCTGGCCGCCCGTCTGATCAGCCGGCTGGGTAGCCGCGCTGTCACTCGCACCGCCGGCCTCGCCTTCCCGGTAATGCTCAGCATCGTGGTGCTCGCACCCAACGTGCTCATCCTTACTCTGGCCCTGCTCGGCTTCGGCATCGCCGGCTCGACCATGGATGTGTCCATGAATGCGCAGGGCATCGCGGTCGAAGAGCAGCTCGGCGAGCGAACCATTTCCCGCTTGCATGGCCTATGGAGCATCGGCAGCTTCACCGGCGCAGCCATCACTAGCTTCCTTCTCTCGCTCCACCTGCCGGCCCGCTTCATCGTCTTCGGCTTCACTGCCCTGGTCATCGCGGCCGTGCTGCTCGCCGCTCCGACCCTGTTCACCCGCGAGGAGGAGGGCCTGCATGAGCAGCCGCAAAGGCTGCGCCCTCACGGTCGCCTGCTCCTGCTCGGCATGCTCGCGTTTGTCTCGATGGTGTCTGAAGGCTCCATCGCCGACTGGAGCGGACTCTACCTGCGCGTGGTTCGCGGTGCCGGCCAGGGAGTCTCCGGGTATGGATACGCCGCCTTCGCCGCCCTCATGGTGACCGGCCGGCTCGCCGGCGACCGGAT
>JAOAPJ010000135.1 GCA_025462805.1 Acidobacteriaceae bacterium | reverse complement strand
ATCTATACCTGATCCAGAATGGCGAGGGTGGCGGGCTTTCTCCGTTCGACAGCTTCCTCGTGCTGCGCGGGATGAAGACACTGGCGCTGCGACAGAATGCGCAACAGGCGAATGCCGTCGCTCTGGCCAACTACCTCAAACAGCACCCGTCCGTGACCGATGTCTACTTCCCCACGATGGCCTCGTCTGAGGCAGCGGCGATCCACCGGAAGCAGGCCAAAGGTCCGGGCTCCGTGCTGAGCTTCCGCACCGGCGACCCGGAGCTATCGAGGCAGGTCGTCGAAGGGTGCAAGCTGCACACCATCACGGTCAGCTTCGGCGGAGTCAACTCCACCATCAGCCTGCCCAACTACATGTCTCACGCGAGCATCCCGGAGCATCTGCGCTCGCAAAAAGAGATACCACGCGACTTGGTACGCATCTCGGTGGGCATCGAGGCGATCGAAGACCTGATCGCCGATCTGGAGCAGAGCTTTTCCGCGGCTGGCGGCGACGTCTCAAAAAAAATCTAGGAGCAGTCTGTCGTTCCTGGCCGCGCTCGTTCGACATAGGAGTAAGGGCGATGATCGCCCGCGAACGAGGCGCAAGTGAGAACTGTCCTTCGAAACCGGCAGCTAACGCGTGAGACTCGCGCTTTCCATCTCGTGCAACTGGCGGAACGCACGCTTCAACTGTGCGGGCAGGTCTCCCGATCCGTCGCGATACCAGCGCACATGGGCACGGTCAAACGCGGTGCAGTAGAGAGCTGCGGCCAGGTCGCAGCGGGCCACATCGCCGCGATAGGCTTTGCGGCGGACCAGTTCCGCACTCAGTGCGGGAACCCAAAGGTCAAGCCCGAAGAGGAACCGTCCGCGCAGGCAGGGCTCGTTGAACATCAGGGCGAGCATCTCCTTCGGCTTGCGCGCGTGCTCGATGTCCTCCCGGCTGACGGAAAGGAAGGCCTCCTCGATCGCCGCCAGGGGCTTGCGGCTCGACGGCAGGATGGCGAAGCGCTCGGCTACCCTTTTTCCGAAGCGTTGGACGCTGTACGACAGCACGTCTTCCTTGGTGCGGAAGTAGCGGAAAAAGGTACGGCGAGAGACACCGGCGTTCCGGCTGATCTCCTCCACCGTGGCGCGATCGAAGCCCACGACGCCAAACAGATCCCATGCGGCATGCTCAATCTCCCGCAGGACAAACTCATGCTTCCGTTCACGCAGCGTCCCGGACTCCTGCGGGGACGGCGGCTCTTCATCTACCAGAACATCTTTATTTTTTTGCACTGCATGCATTCTATGGCACAGAGTGCCGTTCTGTGAAAAAATCACGAATCAGTGAGTCCGCGCCTACGGCGCCCTCATCTACAGCGGCAGTAGATAGACCCCGTCGTGCGGAAACGCGCGGCATCCCTTCAACTGAAGCTCTTTTTTCGGATGGCTCCATGACTTCTTCCACGATGACCTCTCGCTTCGCCGCGGCGGACCCGGCACACGTAAGTCCTTCAGCGGAGAAGTCTTCTGCCGGCTGTGTGTCGGCCGCGGTCCTTCTCCTGCTGTCCGGGCTGGCCCTAATAGCCGGTTGCAGCAAGTCCGCCAAGGGCGGCGGTCCGCCGCAGTACCCGCCACCGGATGTAACGACGACAGTTGTCGAGCAGCGCGATGTGCCGATCTTTGGCGAGTGGGTCGCCAACCTTGACGGCTATACCAACGCGCAGATCGAGCCCCAGGTCACCGGCTACGTCATCCGCCAGAACTACAAGGAAGGCTCGGTGGTGCAAAAAGGCGAGGTGCTCTACGAGATCGATCCGCGCCCATTCGTGGCCGCACTCGATCAGGCGAAGGGGCAACTGGCGCAGGCGCAGGCGCAGCTCCAGTTGTCGGAGATCAATGTTAAGCGCGATACGCCGCTGGCGGAGGCGCGAGCCATCGCCCGTTCGCAACTGGACAACGACCTGCAGTCGAAGTACGCGAATGACGCTGCAGTGAGAGCGGCCCAGGCCAACGTCGCGAACGCAGAGCTCAACCTGGGCTTCACCAAGGTGCGTTCGCTGCTGGACGGCATCGCCGGCATCGCCACGGTGCAGACAGGCAGCTATGTCAAGGCGGACACCGTGCTCACTACCGTCTCCCAGGTACAGCCGATCAAGGTGTACTTCGCGATCAGCGAGCAGGAGTATCTGGAGCTGAACGAGAAGGCGCGCGCGCGCGGCGCCGCTGACCTGCTGCACAGCGCCAACCGCGTGCCGATTGACCTAACCCTGTCCACCGGCAGTGTCTATCCAGACAAGGGGCATATCGTCTTCGTCGATCGCGGCGTGAACGCGAATACGGGCACCATTCGCGTGGCTGCGGCATTTGCCAACCCGCAAAATTTGTTGCGGCCCGGTCAATACGGCAGGGTACGCGCGCAGACCGAGATCATGAAGGGCGCGTTGGTTGTTCCCCAGCGTGCTGTCTCTCAGTTGCAGGGCTCCTATCAGATCGCGGTGGTGTCGAATGATGACAAGGTGCACATCCGCACCGTGCAGGTAGGTCCGCAGATCGGCCGCGAGTGGGTGATCACCAGCGGGCTCCAGCCCCACGACCAGGTGGTCATCGAAGGCACCGGAAAGCTGGCAGACGGCATACCGGTCCATCCCAAACCGGCTGAGCCAGAACAGGCGGCCAACTCCACCACAGACCAGGGCGGCGGTAGCAGCAGCAACCCCGGGAAACAAAGCGCAGCTACCGAGGGCAAATAGATCATGTCGAAGTTCTTTATCAACCGGCCCATTGTGGCCATGGTGATATCGATCATCATGGTCATTGTCGGCGTGGTGGCGATGTTGAGCCTGCCGACCTCGCAGTTCCCCGACATCGTTCCCCCTGAGGTCGTCGTGCAGGCGACCTACCCGGGCGCCGATGCGCGCACTCTCGAGCAGTCGGTGGCGACTCCGATCGAGCAGCAGGTTACCGGCGTGGATCACATGAACTACATGTATTCCACGAACGCCAACAACGGGCAGACACAGCTCACCGTCGACTTCGCGATCGGTACCAATCCCGACATCGACCAGGTGCTGACGCAGTTGCGCGTGAGCCAGGCGACCCCGCAGCTTCCCTCGCAGGTCAACACCGCCGGCGTGCAGGTGCTCAAGTCGCTCTCCTCTCCGTTGATGCTGATCGCGCTGTCCTCGCCCAACGGCACATATGACAGCACGTTCCTCAACAACTACGCCTTCATCAACCTGGCCGATGAGTTGACGCGTCTGCCGGGCGTTGCGCGCGCGCAGATCTTCGGCGGCCAGTACGCCATGCGCATCTGGGTGAAGCCAGACCAGCTCGCCAAGCTGAGTGTGACGGTCCCGCAGATCATCAGCGCCATGCAGGTGCAGAACAACGTGAACCCCGCCGGGCAGATCGGTGGTGATCCCGTGCCGGCCGGGCAGGAGTTCACGTACACGGTTCGCTCCCAGGGCCGGCTCGTCACCCAGGAAGAGTTTGGCGAGATCGTGATCCGCGCCAATCCCGACGGTTCCGTGCTGCGGCTGAAGGATGTGGCTCGTATCGAGCTGGGCGCACAGGTCTACTCGCCGGTCGGCAAGTTTAACGGCAAACCTGCGGCCATCATGGCGCTGTACCAGCTCCCGGGCTCAAACGCAGTCGCCGCGGCGGAAGGTGTCACCAGGCGCCTGAATGAGCTGAAAAGCACCTTCCCGCAGGACATGATCGTCTCGATTCCGCTGGACACGACCAAGGCGGTGACTGCCGGCCTGCGTGACATCGTCAAGACGCTGCTCATCGCACTCGTCCTGGTCATCCTAGTTGTCTACCTGTTCCTGCAGGGTTGGCGCGCCACTCTGATTCCCCTGCTCGCAGTCCCGGTCTCGCTCATCGGCACCTTCGTGATCTTCCCGGCGCTGGGCTTTTCGATCAATACGCTCTCGCTGCTCGGACTGGTGCTGGCTATCGGTCTGGTGGTCGACGATGCCATTGTGGTGGTCGAGGCAGTCGAGAAACACATAGAAGAGGGCATGTCGCCGAAGGAGGCCTCGCTCGCCGCCATGGAGCAGGTCTCAAGCCCGGTGATTGCCATCGCTCTCATCCTTGCGGCGGTGTTCATCCCTACCGCTGCGGTTCCCGGCATCACCGGCCGCCTCTATCAACAGTTCGCTGTCACCATCGCCATCTCGGTGATCTTCTCCGCCTTCAACGCGCTGACTCTCAGCCCGGCGCTGTGCGCCCTGCTGCTGAAGCCGAAGAAGGAGACCCGCGGCCCACTGGCTGGCTTCTTCCGCTGGTTCAACCGCAACTTCGAGCGTGCCACCAACGGGTACGTCAGCACCTCCGGCTTTCTGATTCGCAAGTCCGGATTCGCGCTCCTGCTTCTCGCGGTAGTCAGCGCGGGCGTGTACTTCGTGGCGCGCGATATTCCAGGTTCGTTCTTACCTTCTGAGGACCAGGGCTACCTGTTCGTTGGCATGGTGCTGCCCAACTCGGCATCGCTGCAACGGACGGTCGAGGCGTCCCACAGCGTTGAGAAGGCCCTGCTCGGCGTACCGGGGATCGAGTCCGTCATCTCGGCAAACGGCTTCAGCCTGCTGAGCTTTACCCAGTCCACCTACAACGCCTTCTACTTCGTGACACTCAAGCCCTGGGACCAGCGCAAGTCCAAGGACCAGCAGTACGCCGCTATCCAGAGGAATGTGGCGATGCGGCTGGGCGGCATTCGTCAGGGCATCGCCTTCTCATTCCCGCCTCCCTCTATCCCAGGCGTGGGCTCCTCGGGTGGTGTCAGCGCTGTGGTCGAAGACCGCTCTGGCGGCGATCCGCAGGTACTCAACGACAATCTCGCAAAGTATATGGGTGAGCTGCACAAGCGCCCTGAGATCGCTCAGGCCATCACCACCTACACACCCAATGTGCCGCAGATCTTTGTCGACGTGGATCGCACCAAGGCCATCCAGGAGGGCGTGCCCCTGGCCGACGTCTATCAGACGCTGCAAACCTTCATGGGCGGCTATCTGGTGAATTACTTCAACCGCTTCGGCCGCCAGTGGCAGACCTATGTGGAAGCGGAGGGCACCTCGCGTACGAGCGTCGATAACATCGGCCAGTTCTACGTACAGAATGCGGCCGGCGACTCCATCCCGCTCAGCGCGCTCACCAGCGTAAAGCGGATCACCGGACCCGAGTTCACCTTGCGCTACAACGAATACGCAGCGGCGCAGATCATCGTCGCCGGCGCTCCCGGCTATAGCTCCGGGCAGGTCACCGCGGCACTCGAGGATGTATTCAAGAAGACCATGCCCAGCAGCATGGCACTCGATTACCAGGGTATGTCGTACCAGGAACAGCAGGCCAAGAAAGGTGTGTCGTCAAGCACGATCTTCGGCATCTCGCTGCTTTTCGTCTTCCTGATCCTCGCTGCTCAGTATGAGAGCTGGACGCTGCCCTTCAGCGTTCTGCTGGGTACGCCAATCGCTGTCTTCGGCGCCTTCCTCGCACTCTCGCTACGCGGTCTGGAGAACGACGTCTTCGCGCAGATCGGTCTGGTCATGCTGATCGGTCTTGCAGCGAAGAATGCCATTTTGATCGTCGAGTTCTCGCGCTCCGAGTACCTGGCCGGCAAGAGCATCTACGACGCAGCGCTTGCCGGAGCGCGCCTCCGCCTGCGTCCCATCCTGATGACCGCGCTTGCCTTCATCCTGGGTTGCATTCCGCTCTGGATCGCCTCAGGCGCGGGCGGCGTCTCGCGGCGGATCATCGGGACGGTGGTCATCGGCGGCATGCTCGCGGCCTCGTTCATCGCCATCTTCATCATCCCGGTCACCTTCGCCGTGGTGGAGCGTGTCTCCCATCGCTTCAGCAAGGAGCGGCGAGACGAGCACGCCCGTAAGCGCGAGAAGCGTGAGCCCGTTCACTCCGGAGGTGGCATGTGAGTAAGGAGCACATCCGGCCCGTACTCCTTTCCGCAGCCCTGCTGGCTACGATCCCTATGCTCACCGGCTGCACCGTGGGTCCACGCTACAAGCGGCCTGCGATCGATACCCCGGCTGTCTACCGCAGCGCGGAGACAACCGGCAATACGCAATCCAGCGAGACGCCGCATGACCGGGAAGGCAAGGCCCTGCCCGGCCAGTCGGAGACTCCGCCAACCAACGCAATCTCGCTGGGGGATGAGAAGTGGTGGGAGGTCTTCGGCGACCCGCAACTGCAGCAGCTGATCCGCATCGCGATCAAGCAAAACTACGACCTGGGTATCGCGGCCGAACGCGTGCTGGAAGCGCAGGCGCAGCTCGGGGTCACACGATCCAACCAGTTCCCGCAGATCTCTGCCGGCGGCGGCTACAACTCGCAGGCTTTCCCGTCGGCTCAGTTCGGCGGCCTGGGCTCCTTCGTCTCGCATCTCGGCGAACTCACCAGCTCCGCGTCCTGGAACCTCGACTTCTGGGGTCAGTACCGCAGCGCCACCCGTGCGGCCCGCGCTCAGCTGCTGCAGAGCCGCTTCAACCAGCGCGCTGTCGCCGACACGCTCATCCTGAACGTCGCGACCGGGTACTTCCAGCTACGGGCGCTTGATCTCGAGCTGGAGATCGCGAAGCGAACACTGGCCTCGCGTCAGCAATCGCTGCAGCTCACTCAGACGCTTGAATCCGGCGGCAGCACCAGCCTGCTCGACGTCCGTCAGGCCGAAGAGCTGGTCAGCACCGCCGCAGCCCAGATCCCCGACCTCGAACGGCAGATCACGCAGCAGGAGAATGCCCTGCAGACCCTGCTGGGCCAGAACCCCGGTCCGATCACGCGTGGTCTGCCCATCGATCAGCAGCCGCGCCTGCCGGTGGTGCCGGCCGGCCTGCCCTCATCGCTGATCGAGCGCCGCCCGGACATACGAGCCGCTGAAGAAGCGCTGATCGCGGCGAATGCGCAGATTGGGGTCGCGCGCGCGGCCTACTTTCCGGCTATTTCGCTCACCGGACAGGTTGGTACCGGCAGCAATGCTCTGAACAGTCTCTTCACGCAACAGGCATTTCTCTACAACTACGGCGCCGCGGTGACTCAACCTATCTTCACCGCCGGCCGGCTGCGCAACAACGTACGCCTGACCGAGGCTCAGGAACGGGAAGCCCTGCTGAGTTATAAGAAGACCATTGCGCAGGCGTTCCAGGACGTCTCGAATGCGCTGATTGCCTACCAGAAGTTTCGCGAGTTCCGCGAGGAGCAGGAGCGGCTGGTTGGCGCATCGCGCGACGCAGTGGATCTCTCGAACCAGCGCTACCAGGGCGGGTACTCCAGCTATCTCGACGTACTCACCAACCAGACCACGCTCTTCCAAGGCGAGTTAACGCTGGCCACCGCCCGCGAGCAGGAGATGCTCTCGCTGGTGCAGCTCTACAACGCTCTTGGCGGAGGATGGCAACAATAGCAGTTACGATTTGTAGAACTCAACATAGGCTTAGGAAATGATGCGTGGGGCCGTCCCTGGGACGGCCCCGCTTCTTTGCTGCGCAAAAGCTTCCCACTTTCTTCTCCTGCCGCAGCACGCAGTAACGGTACCAATGACATGTAGTAATCAATTAGATCTGCTCTTTCCGGGGTGGGTTAGCACCGCCTTCGTGGTTCCACGCTGGCACTTTCGTGGAACAGAAGCCACTACTTTTAGTTGCCATAATGAGTCCACTGCGAGTCGCGCCTACCACTCAGGCGCGTTCTCATGAAGGGTCCCCCAGACACCTCTATGGGCCATTGAGCCTTGCGGTGCGGAACGGATTACCGGATGAGTATGGTTCAACAAAGTGTCCTTCTTTCTCAAGCGCGCATTGCGCTTACCTTGATTGGTGCCGCATTATTGACCGCCGCGAGCGGCACACCCATACTCCATGCGCAGGCAGTGCCCCGCTTGAATGGGCAGGTTGAGTCCTCCTCGCTCGTGGCTCTCCCTTCCTCCGTACATCCCTGGGCGCGAGCTGAGTTTGACCGCGGACTTGCCCCCGCGACCTCATCCGGACGCATGCTGCTCGTGATGCGCCGTTCGGCGGAGCAGGAACAGACGCTGCAGGCCCTGATCGCCGCGCAGCAGGACCCGCGCTCACCGAACTACCATCAGTGGCTCACGACCGAACAATTTGGCAAACAGTTCGGCGTTGCCGATTCCGACCTGCAGACGGTGACCAGCTACCTGTCATCGCAGGGCGTCGCGGTTGGTCATGTCTTCAATAACCACATGGCCATTGAAGTGAGCGCGACTGCCGAGCAGATGCGCTCTACCTTCCAGACCGAGATCCACACCTACGCGATCGGCGGACGGACCTTCACGGCGAACGCAACGGCACCCAAGATCCCTGCTGCGCTGCGCAGCGTCGTTACTGGCTTTGCATCGCTGAATAACTTCAGCGCGCAGGCAGCTGTTCCCAGGCGTCAGGCCACCCTCGACGCAGCAACGCACACACTCAAGCCGCTGCTCACCAGCGGCACCGGCACAACGGCGACATTTGGCGTCTCTCCCGGAGACCTCTCCGTGATCTATGACATTCCGGCCGCTACCGGCATCGGGCTTGGCGGAGCGAAGGTCGCGATCGGGGTGATTGGCGACTCGAATATCAATGTCACCTACATCAACAACTACCGCACCGTGTTCGGGCTTGGCGCCAACCCGCCGACGGTCATCGTCGATGGCAACGATCCCGGCCTGAACAACGACGCTTTCATCGGCTACAAGCAGATCGAGGTGCTGAGCGCCGTCGCGCCAAACGCAAACATCATTTATTACACGTCGGCAACCACGGACTACGACACCGGCATCAACTTCGCACTTCTCCGCGCTGTCGAAGACAATCAGGTCCAGGTCCTGCTCAACGGCTATCAGAAGTGTGAATCCGCGCTGGGTGCGGAGATGCCATTCCTCAATCAGGTCTACGAGCAGGCTGCGGCTCAGGGCATGACTGTGGTCGCGGCTGCAGGCAACGCCGGCCCCGCAGGATGTGAGATTCCCGGAACAGCGGGAGCTGCGAAGAGTGGTTTTGCGGTGAACGGTTATGCCAGCTCGCCCTTTGTAACGGCAGTGGGCGGCACGGACTTTGTCTACCCCTACCCCGGGTCCACCGCGTCTCCGTACTACACAGGCTACTGGGGCACTACCAACTCCGGCACATATACCTCCGCCCTGGCGTACATCCCGGAGGAGGCCTGGAACGATAGCAATCCTGTCTACACGACAGCCCCCGGCCATCAGAGCAGCGGCGGCGCCGGAACCACGCCTTCTGTCATTTTTGCCGGAGGAGGCGGCATCAGCACCGTCGGGCTGGACGGCAGCTCCAAGCCGCAGCCCATTCCTTCCTACCAGAGCGGCAACGCTCAGGCGAATGCCATCAGCAGGACGGCTCGCATCCTGCCCGATGTTTCGTTCTTCGCCGGCAGCGGCGCGAACAATAGTCAGGGCTATAACAACACCGCGTACCTGTTCTGCATGCAACCCACGGACTGCACCGGAACAACGCCTCAGTTCACCTATTCCGGCGGAACAGAAGCCTCCAGCGCGGTCTTCGCTGGTGCAGTGGCTCTCGCTGTCCAGAGGCTCAATAGTGGAACCCGGTTCGGGCTCGGAAATGTGAATCCTGCGCTGTACTCCCTGCTGACGGGCAGCACCGTCGTGCATCACGACGTCCAGACAGGCAACAATGCGGTGCAATGCTCCCAGGGGACGTCCAATTGCAGCACCACGGCCTTGGCGACCACGCCAGCGACATACATCATGACCGGCTATAACGCTGGTGGGGGCTATGACGCCGCCACCGGCCTTGGCAGCTTTGACATCGCCAGCTTCGTCACGAACTACGCGGCGCCGAACACGACCCCCAGCACCGTCTCGCTCCAGGTTCTCGACGCCGTAACGGGTGTGGCTCCTGTCTGCGTCAGCGGGACCGTGACAACTGCCAACTGCACAACTCACAGCAGAGCGTTGAAATTGACCGTGACCGCAGCAAGCGCCAGCACGGGAGGTGCAACGCCGACAGGCGAGGTCGCGCTCTTCAGCACCAGCCCGCTTGCGTCGCAGGCAGGAATCGAAACGATGACGCTCAGCGGCGGCACAGCGACAGATAGCTCCTACAATCTGCTGCCCGGCGGCTCCTATAAGATCTATGCCCGCTACGCCGGTGACTCCACGCATGGAGGCCCGTACGCTCCCAGTGTCTCGGCGCCATACCAGATCCTGGTGAAGCCAGAGTCCTGCTTCATGGTGGTCTACGCCAACAGCATTGCGACCTCCGGACCGAATCTTGCATATGGTTCGCCGGTGGTCATCACGGCTGAGCCGTACAGCACCCTCAATCCCAGCAACGTCGCGATCCCCTCCGGCTCTATGACGGTGAAGGACAACGGCACTGTCATCACCACTCTGCCGCTCAATTCGGAGGGTGCGGCAACCTTCCACTCCAATCTGCTCGCGTATGGAACACACTCTCTGGTGGTGTCCTACGGCGGCGACGCCAGCTTCGGTTCCTGCCAGACACCGCCCTACGGTGTGACAGTAACGAAAGCAGCCACATCAACGATCATCAATGCAGCGGAAACAGACACCGGCGCAGGTACGGCCAGCATCGGCATCACTGCCGTGGTCCAGTCTGCGACACTGCCCAGCAACGGCACCCCCCCGAGCGGGAGCATCACCTTTAACACTGTGACGCCCAAGGTCATACAACTGGTGCCAGGCTTTGACCCGAGTGGCAATGCGATCGCCACCGCCAGTACTTCAGTCGGTCAGAGCGACGTGCCAGCGAACCATACCCTCATCGCGACCTACACGCCCGCAACCAGCGAAGTGAATTACAACGGCTCCACATCTCCGGCCGTCACGTTCTCATCCACGGTAGCTTCGACCAACACTGCAACCAGCACGACTTTCAAGATCACCGACACGAGAGGGCTCTCGACCGGCTTCACCAACGGACTCGGCGGAACGTATCCCGTGCAGGACTCACTCACACTCAGCATCCATGTTCGGGCGAGCAATCCAACCAACAGCTTCTTCATCGTGTATGCAAATGGTATCCAGCTGACTCCTCCGGTCAGCACGTCCGGCGGCTTCAGTTCCGGTGGCCTGGCGATCGACGCCAACGGGAATGCCACGTTTGTCATACCCCAACTGAACGGCTACCTCAATCTGCCCTCTGGCCAGGTGCAAATCGATGTGGTCTATGACGGGTGGGTATCTGTACCCGGTTTCCAACAGGAGTCGGATCCCTCTACGGCCAGCACCATCCTCACCATCCTGGACGACCGTACGAGCGCAGACTTCGCGCTCCAATCGGACATCAGCGTAAACCAGCAGAATCCGCTGATCTCTCCCGTTATCCAGGCGACCTACTACCTGCGCATTACCTCGATCTATAACTTCCAGAGCGCCTACGCAACCACACCTGTCAACTTGAGTTGCAGCGTGATCGGCTACACCAACGCAAGTGGTATACGCTCCACGCCTGCCGGTCTGGCCTGCGGATTCAACACCGGTCTGACTACCACCAGCACCAGCGTCACCTTCGCCGCGAACAGCGCCCCCGCTGGATTCGTCAACCTCCCGTTGTATGTAGGGGCGGCGGGCGGGTATGTGGTAGCGAGCAACACCCCACCGCAGCCAGCCTCCCGCTGGTGGTTCGCTACTGGTGGCACGGCACTGGCCTGCATCTTCCTGTTGGGTCTGCCTTCTCGCCGCCGCAACTGGCAGTCCATGCTGGGGGCACTCACTCTGGTGTTCATCTCATTTGGCATCAGCGGATGCGGTGTGGTCACGAACGCCTCCACCGTCCAGCAGGCGTACAAGACCCCCGGTGCCACCCCGGCCGGAACGCTCCCCCCGGGTGTCCCGGCGGGAACCTACACGGTCCTGGTCACTGCATCCACAACTACCAACGAAGCCCTGGTGCATACGCTTCCTGTCCAGGTCGTCGTGGGCGCCTACAACTAACGCAAGAAGAACGAAAAAGGCCACACTCGTGAGTGTGGCCTTTTTCGTTGGGGCCGGCCCAAGCCGTCGGCTGGTCTCTACTCGGCCCTCTGTAAGGTGACGAACGCGCGCCCCACATATAGGCGGTAACTCCCGGACTGCGGTGCCTGCATTACCTGCAACGGCATAGCGCGGTGCAGCCCTGCATCCCGCTCGCTGGCCACGTTCATTAGCTCGTGCGCCCCCAGGTCCATCACGATGAAGCGGTTGTCCTGAATGAAACCCACGCCATAGGCACCCGGCAGCAGCTTCCGGCCACTCGCACCATCGATCCGCAACGGCACCTCGGTGATCAGATATGCCTGATACCGCTGCTGGATGCCGCTGGAATATCCTGACGTGTCTACAAGCGCCGCCATCGTCACCATGCCATCCCCATAACGGATTCCGCCGCTGTTGCGCATCTGCACCGTAGCGCTCTGGCCGCGAAAGAATACCTGCTGTGGGAATAGACTGGTTAGATCAGCGGCGCGCAATACGCCGGGCGGTGCCACTGCGAGCGCAGCGGGGTTCTCCTGCTGGGCCACCCCGATCGGTACAACAACACACACGCACGCCGCCAGCATGCCGGCGAGCACCATCCGTCTCCCTACAAAATCCTTCTTGATCATGCCGCCAAGCTTATCGCTCATCCCGCTGCACTGCCTTATTTCCTTGCCGCCGCAGCGGTCTCGTCGGCGGTATGCAGGTGCCATGGCACGCTCTCACCGGAGAGTTCCGGGTGTTGCCGCAGGAAGCCCAACGTTGCTGTGCTGGCCATCGGATCGTCTTTCTCATCTGCAAACAGGACAGCTTGAGCCGCTGCCTTCTGCTTGTCACCCTCGCGCCGATAGATGATCGCCAGGTTGTAGTGCGCCGACAAATCATCCGGCTCAATCCTCTGCACCGTCTCGTACTCCACCCGGGCAAGGTCGTACTTGTGTTGCTGGTAGTAGCTGAAGCCCAGCTCACGATGCGCATCCGGCGATAGCGGGAACTGACGCACTACCTGCTGCAGATCCGCGACGGCTACGTCCAGTTCGCCCTGGTTTCGCTCGACCAGTGCCTGGTAGTACAGCGCACGCGCATCGCCCGGCCTCATGGCGAGCGCCTTCCTCAGGCTCTCGGCGGCTTCGGCATAGCGCTCCCATTGCAGGTACACGACGCCTAGGTTCGTGTACGCGTCGCCATAGTCCGGCCGCAGCTTCATAACCTCGCTGAAGGCATCCTTCGCCTCTGCGTATTGCGCCTGGTCCAGCAGCGCGATACCGAAGTTGTTCCAGCGCATCCACTCCGGGTTATCCTTCGGCTCCGCAGCAGCGGGGGCGTTCTCCCCTATCTTCAGCACGCGCGAGCGCAGCGCCATCTCCGCCACCGGATACGCCGGGTGCTTCGTACCGAGAGCAAAATCAGTGAATGCCTCGTTGAAGTGGCGATAGTTCACCTTGGCTGTCAATGTATACGGACCTCTGCCGTCCTTCGGGATGCGGAATCCGTAGCGCACCAGGGTGGAACGGCCGGGGCGAATCGTCGCATCCGTCGCAGTGGTTCTCCGCTGCCAGATCTCGTGCTTAGTCAGCAGCCCGCCATCCTTGTCCAGCAGCCGCGTGACGAAGCTGTGCGCCTCGGGATCGAGCGTTCCGTCGGAGCTCAGGCGTCCGCTCGCATGCAGCACCTTGCCATCCGCGTCACTCAGCTCAAACTCTGTCCACGCCTCGTACATGTCGCGCTGCTCAGGGATGAGGGTGTGCCCCACGCCCTTGTTCTGGATCACCACCATCGCCTGCAGCTCGTCGCCGGGCTTCAACTCGAAAGACTTCGTCCCCAGCGGGGCGATCAGGTCTGAGCCATCCGGCTTGGCCAGCGCGAACAGATCCACGTTCAGCTTGTCCGCCTTCAGGTACTCAAGCGTCTTCTTCAACTGCTCGTCATATCCGTACAGAAAGGGCACGGCCGTGTTGCCGCCAATCCAGCGATGCGACACAATCGTGCCGTTCTTCGCAGCCACATCGGCCTGCATCGCCTGCTCGCGGGTCATATGGCAACTCTGGCACGTCTGAACGTCCTTCTCGTAGAAGGGCAGCGGCGACTGCTTGGCATAGGATGACTGCTGCCACTCATCGTAGAGTCCGATCGCGCGCAGCCACTTGTAATCGTTCAGCGTCTCCGGAATATTCGCCTTATGGCAGGACGCGCAGTACTCCGGACTGCGGTAGAAATCCTTCATAACCGCAGCCTTGTGTCGGTCGACATGCGCGTTGATCTCGGCATAGCTCACCTCGCCCGGGATCGGCTTGCCCTGCCCATCGACCATCACGGCAGGGACGCCCATCACGTAGGAGCCAAGACCATAGGTCGGCTGCAGCTTCTGGATGGAGTGGCACACCATGCAGGTGACACCGTCCTGATCGAATTCACGGTCCTTCGATGTCGGCTGCGGCGTCACCTGACCGGAGAACAACTCAATCGGGTTGTGACAGCCCTCACAGTGCCTTGAGAACTCCATGCCCTTGGTGTTCTGCAGCAGGCCGACATTCTTTGTGTAGAACGGCGTCCGGAACGAATTGGCGTGCAGCGACTGTCGCCATTGGTGATAGGAGGCCTCATGGCAGTGTCGGCAATACTGCGCCGTTGGGAAGGCGCCCGGCTGGATAAACGTGTCCCCTTCGATCTTCGCATTGCTCGGGAGGAACGGCTCGCCCTTGCCAAAACGGTAGCTGTAGGTCTGCGATACCTGGTCGGCATACTTCTGGCGCTCGTCGTCCAGCCGTTCTCCGGCGTGCAGCGACTTCAACCCGCCGATGCAAACCGCAACGGCGCCGGCGCCGCACAGCAGCCACCGGGACAGACGCAGCGCGCCATGATCTGGCACACGATGACGTGGCGCCACTCCGGCCTTGTCTGGCGGATGCGACAGGTTGCGGCGGCTGGTTTGCATACGAGAGGGTCGAGAGAGACTATAACGATCGCGGGGTGCCGGCAGCAAGCGCGAAGCACGCGCAGACCCCTGTAGACATTGGCGATCCGCAATCCTCCCCTCATCTCCACCCAGGGGTGGAGAACCACATCAAACCGGGGATCGGCTACGCTCGCCTACTCCCTGCTCTGCCGGCATCCAACCCCCTGTGGGATCCCGGAAAGGAGTCAGACCACATGCCCGAACCCCAGTCGCAGACGAAAGCAATCGAGAAGATCTGGAGCCTGATCAAAGACATTCATGTCGCCATGTTGACGACGATCGACCCGAACGGATCGCTCTACAGCCGGCCCATGGCTACGCAGCAGGATCACTTCACAGGCGAGCTCTTCTTTCTCACGCGCGCCCACTCCGAGAAGGTTGATGAGATCCGTGACGACTCCAGGGTGAACCTCACCTACGTCGACACGCATCAGAGCATCTTCGTCAGCCTCAGCGGCACGGCTTCTCTCCATCGCGATCAAGCCCGCATCCACGAGCTGTGGCATCCGAACCTCAAGGCCTGGTTTCCTCATGGCGAGGACGATCCGGAGATCACGGTGCTGACCGTGCGCGTGGAAGAGGCGGAGTACTGGGACGCTCCCTCCAGCGCCATCGTTCGCAACATTCGCATTCTTGAGCGGGCCCTCCGCGGAGGCGAGGGTAAGGTGGCAGAGCACGCACGCGTACCGATCGTACCCAAAGCATCCTAACCGCAGCACTGTACGTCAGGAGTTCCATGCCCATACGGGAAGCCGTGAAGCAATTGTCGCGACCGAGTTCATCGGATTCTTCCACGGCACAGGTGCAGCAGGATCTGGAGCGCCCGACTGCGCACCAGATTTATGCGCAGGTGGCCAAGAATGCGCGGCAGGAGCTCAAACGGCCCGCACGCGCTCTGGCTATCTCTGGCTTCGCTGGCGGGATCACCATGGGACTGACGGGACTCGCGACGGCTATCGCGCGTGCCGAGCTCGGCACCGCCGGCTGGGCCTCATTCGTCACAGCGCTGCTCTATCCTGTCGGATTCATCGCCGTCATCCTAGGCCGCGCTCAGTTGTTCACGGAAAATACCCTTTACCCGGTGGCGCTCGTCCTGAGTGAGCGCCGCCACTACTTCGCGACACTGCGCCTGTGGGCGATCGTACTCGTCTCAAACTGCATCGGCTCGCTCGCCTTCGCTGCGCTCGCAGTGCGAACCGATGCTCTGCAGCCGAAGTATGTGGAGAGCCTGGCCGCCATCGGCCTTGAGAACGCCAATCACTCTCTGTCCTCGATCTTCTGGAGCGCCATCATCGGTGGGTGGATCATCGCGATGGTCGCCTGGCTGGTTAGCGGCAGTCACTCCATCAGCGGCTCCGTGATGCTCATCTGGCTGCTGGCCTTTGTGGTGGGCCTCGGGCACTTCGCCCACTCCATCGCCAGCAGCGGGGAGATCCTCGCAGCCGTTCTCCATAGCAGTCTCCCCGGGCTCGCCTATGTGAGATGGCTCTGGCCTGCCGTGCTCGGCAATATCATCGGCGGGGTTGGTCTGGTGACGATGCTCGAGTACGGGCAAACCGTCGAAGAGTAAGCGTCAGCCGCGAGACTGCTTCGCCTGCTTACGTACTGCAGCCTCTCGCATCATGCGGAATCGCTCCGGCGGATCCACCATCAGGGAGTGCTCGACCGCGCGCCTGTAGCCCCCGGCCCAGATCGTGTACATCACCGCCAGGGCGCAGCCAACTCCGAGCGCGAAGCCGAAGAAGTACCCGATCATGATGTTCCCTAAGCCGCCCATCGTGCCTCGCCACCCTTACAGCGCACGATACATGACCAGCGCGTCTACGTAGCCGAACTCCGGATGAAGAAATGCGGCAGGCAGCCAGCCCACCGTAGTGAAGCCCAGGTGCGTCCACAGCTGCACCGCGCGCTGATTCGTGCTGACGACGAAGTTGAATTGCATCGCGAGAAAGCCGCGCTCGCTGGCTCGCTCGAGTGAATGCAGACACATCGCGCGTGCCACGCCGCGACCCATTGCGTGCTGCGCCACGATATAGCCGCAGTTCGCGACATGCGACCCGCCGCCGCGCTGGTTGGGGCGGAGATAGTACGTGCCCAGAACGCTCGCTCTCTCCTCGGCAACGAACACCTGGTGATCGGCTGAGAACCAGTAGGCCAGCGCGTCCTCCCGGCCCATATCGCTTGGCAGCGTATACGTGTCACCTGCGCGCACGATCGGTTCCAGAATGGCCCAGATCGCCTCTTCGTCACTCCGCGTGGCAGCACGGATGAGCATGCGCGGTGAACCTCCACAACAGCGATGCCCCGTCCCGTAGGAACGAGGCATCGTGATCGTTGGATGGATCCTTAGAGCTGATTCATCTTCTGCAGGAACTCGGCATTGTTGCGCGTCTTGAACTGCCGGTCCACCAGGAGCTCCATTGCCTCGACAGGCGACAGTGGATTCAGCACCTTGCGCAGAATCCAGATGCGCTGCAGATCCTCCTTGGCAATCAGCAGCTCTTCCTTACGGGTGCCGGAGCGCTGGATATCGATCGCCGGGAAGACACGCTTGTCGACCAGCTTGCGATCGAGGATGACTTCCATGTTGCCGGTGCCCTTGAACTCTTCGAAGATCACCTCGTCCATGCGCGAGCCGGTATCGACCAGCGCCGTGGCGATGATGGTCAGAGACCCACCCTCTTCGATATTGCGTGCCGCGCCGAAAAAGCGCTTCGGCCGCTGCAGCGCATTCGAATCGACACCGCCCGACAGCACCTTGCCCGAAGGCGGGACGATCGTGTTGTAAGCACGCGCGAGACGCGTGATCGAGTCGAGCAGGATGACGACGTCGCGCTTGTGCTCGACCAGGCGCTTCGCCTTTTCGATCACCATCTCGGCAACCTGCACGTGCCGTGCGGCCGGCTCGTCGAAGGTCGAGCTGATGACCTCGCCCTTGACCGAGCGCTGCATATCCGTGACCTCTTCCGGCCGCTCATCGATCAGCAGAACGATCAGCGCGACCTCGGGATGATTGGTCGTGATCGAGTTCGCGATGGACTGCAGCAGCATGGTCTTGCCGGTGCGCGGCGGCGCCACGATCAACCCGCGCTGGCCCTTGCCGATCGGCGTCAGCAGATCCATCACGCGGCCACTGGTGTTCTCGTGCACCGTCTCCATGCGGATCCGCTCCTCTGGATAGAGCGGCGTCAGGTTGTCGAACAGTATCTTGTTCCGCGTCTCTTCCGGCGACTCGAAGTTGATGGCTTCGATCTTCACCAGCGCGAAGTATTTTTCGCCCTCGTGGGGTGGCCGCACATTGCCGCTGATAGTGTCGCCCGTCTTCAG
Organism: Acidobacteriaceae bacterium; assembly: GCA_025462805.1. The sequence continues at coordinate 2,637 of JAOAPJ010000135.1, read as the reverse complement.
ATCGAACTTGCGAATCTGCGAGGGAGAGACGTAGATATCGTCCGGTCCGGGAAGATAGTTGTAATCCGGAGAGCGGAGAAAGCCGTAGCCGTCAGGCAGGATCTCGAGGACGCCCTCGGCGAAGATGTGGCCTTCCTTTTCGCTCTGGGCTTGAAGGATCTTAAAGATGAGGTCTTGCTTGCGGAGCCCGCTGGCTCCGGGAATCTCGAGGCTGCGCGCAATACGGCTCAGCTCAGTGATATTTTTTTCTTTCAATTCTGCGATAGTCACAATGCACCTACGGTAGGAGGTTAAGGAGGGAACGACAGTGAAGGAGGGTTTGTTGCAGGAGGGGGTTCAACTCTACTGATGAGTATTGTACCGCCGCAGCGGCGGCCGCGCTTAGGCTGCGCGGCGCTGCTGCGTTACATGCTCTTTAGCTACACCGGCATCAGCGGTGCCACCGGCAACCGGGCTGGCCTGGTGGAAGCGAACGAGCACCTCGTTTGTCGTGTCCTGCAAACGAGTGTTGGGCTTATGCAGCTTGCGGGTCGCCTTGGAGGCGAGCTGGCAGAGCTGGTAGCGGTTCGATATGTGGGTTAAAGCCCCATAAATCAGATCGGAACGCATGAAAAGTTATCCTCTCAGTTATCGACGATCTTGGTGAGAAGTCCCCCTTGGGGCATACCCATTGGAGGCCATCACCTCAGTCTGTGTTGTTTTTCGGTACGGTTTATTGACGCAAAACCATTGAAAAGGATGCATTGAAAAATCTCATCCCTCCCCCTGCTGCCATTACTGCAAACGGCTCAAATGCTTTGGAATCGGCAACCGGACTGGCAGACCGCTCCCCGACTTGCGAGGGTTCGAATCAGAACGTCCCTGCATCGCTCTGGCTCGATGGCCTCCGGGAACAGACCCCCGTCTCGTAGGTGATGTGGAACCGATCACCCCTGGCAACGACGACAATAAAGGTTGTTGGACAAGCGGTCAACTTTTTTTTGGTACCTTTTTGTAGTTTTTATCCAAATATCCGTAATGATTTCATAAGCAGGTTTATGTACCTCATTCTAATGCTCTACCTGGACGGCTCCGAACCCGCTATACCGCCACCCGTCGGAGCCAAACTGGGTACTCTCCATAAAATGGAACCTCGGGAAGTCCCTAGGAAGGTGCAGACTAGAGCCCGGCGTCCGATTCATCCCCAGTAGTTCCGGTCCAGCGTCCGATACTGGATTGCCTCCGCGAGATGCTGCACATTCAGGGCAGGTGTACCCTCAAGGTCCGCAATCGTTCGCGCCACCTTCAGAATGCGGTCGTGCGCCCGGGCGCTGAGCCCCTGCTGCTGCATGGCGCGCTCCAGCAGTCGCTCCGCCTCGTCCGGCAGCTCGCACCACTGGCGGATCTGCCGCGTGCTCATCTGCGCATTTGAGTAGAGTTTCTCCCCCTGGAAGCGCTCCTGCTGCCGCAGCCGCGCCGCAAGTACCCTCGCCCGTATCTCGGCCGAGCCCTCGTTGGCCTGCCCACCGCGCAGCTCGCGGTACTGAACCGCCGGCACCTCTATATGGATATCGATGCGATCCAGCAGTGGCCCTGAAACACGCGATACATACCGCTGCATCATGGGGGGCGTGCAGGCGCATTCGCGGCTTTTATCGTTGAAGTAGCCGCAGGGGCACGGGTTCATCGCAGCAGCCAGCATGAAACGTGCGGGGAAGGTCAACGACATCGATGCGCGGGCAATTGTTACCGTCCCATCCTCAAGCGGCTGACGCATTACCTCCAGCACGTTGCGGGGGAACTCCGGCAGCTCATCAAGAAACAGGACGCCGTTGTGCGCCAGCGACACCTCGCCAGGCCGTGGCACAGCCCCGCCACCGATCAATCCCGCGTCCGAAATCGTGTGGTGCGGCGAGCGAAACGGACGCCGCGTGACCAATCCCGACTCGGCATCGAGCACACCCGCCACCGAGTGGATCTTGGTCGTCTCCAGCGCCTCGGCAAAGGTCAGCGGCGTCAGGATGGAGGGCAGCCGCTTCGCCAGCATGGTCTTGCCCGAGCCGGGCGGCCCGATCATCAGGATGTTGTGACCGCCCGCTGCCGCAATCTCCAGCGCGCGCTTGGCAATCGTCTGGCCGCGTACATCCCGGAAGTCAAAGGGATAGTGCTGCAGCTTGTCCAACATCTCGCTCGTGCGCACACGAAACGGCTGCACCTTGATGCCGCCATTCGCTGCCGCGTTCAGCAACTCGCGCACCTCCGGCAGAGACCCCACCGGATATACGTTCAGCCCTTCAACCACCGCTGCCTCAGGCGCATTCGCCGCCGGCACAATCAAGTTCGCAATCCCGCGCTCCCGCGCCGCCACAGCGATCGGCAACATGCCGGGCACACCGCGCACGCTGCCATCCAGTCCCAGCTCCCCCACCATGAGGAATTGGCCTAGGTCGCGGCTCTGCAAAGCTCCATGCGCGCCCAGGATGCCCACCGCGATCGGCAAGTCAAAGCCCGAGCCCTCCTTCTTCAGATCGGCGGGGGCAAGATTAATCGTGATGTGGGTCGGTGGCAGAGCAAACCCAGAGTTACGAATCGCAGCACGAACGCGGTCCCGGCTCTCGCGTACCGCCGCGTCCGGTAGCCCAACCGTGGAGAAGCGAT
>JAOAPJ010000128.1 GCA_025462805.1 Acidobacteriaceae bacterium | reverse complement strand
GGCGGATGGGCGGCCTGCATCGCTTCATCAGTTGGCCACGGGCGATGCTGACGGATTCGGGCGGCTTTCAGGTCTTCAGCCTGAACGATCTGCGTAAGGTCACCGCGGAGGGGGTACGCTTCCGTTCGCACCTGGATGGCTCGTCACACCTGTTCTCTCCGGAGCGGTCGATCGAAATCCAGATCGCGCTGGGTGCGGACATCCTGATGGTCTTCGATGAGTGCACGGAGTACCCGGCAGATCGTGAGCGGGCGCGCCGCTCGCTCGATCTCACTCTCGCCTGGGCGGCGCGCAGCAAGGGGTATTTCGAGGAGCATAAGCACGAGGTGCCTTGGTACAGCGACTTCGGCGGCCGCACGCAGTCATTGTTCGGCATTGTGCAGGGCGGGATGTATCCGGAGCTGCGGCGCGAGTCAGCGGAGCGCTTGATCGAGATGGACTTCTCCGGGTACGCGATCGGCGGCCTCAGTGTGGGGGAGCCGCGTGAGCTGACCCGAGAGATTATCTGCGCGACTCTCCCGCTGCTGCCGCGCGACAAACCGCGCTACGTGATGGGCGTGGGGTACCCGGAGGAGATCGTCGAATACGCGAAGATGGGGGTAGACATGATGGACTGCGTGCTGCCGACGCGCGCGGCGCGCCATGGGCTGCTGTTTACGTCTGAGGGGCGGCTCAATATCAAGAACCGCCAGTTCGCGGAAGACCAAGGGCCGCCGGATCCGAACTGCGGCTGCATGGTGTGCGGCCGCTATACGCGCGCGTATCTGCGGCACTTGATGGTGGCGCAAGAGCCGCTCTCGGCGGTGCTCAACACCCTGCACAACCTGGCGTTCTACATGGACACCATGGTGCGCGTGCGGGAGAGCCTGAGCAGGGGTATCTCACCTCCGCAGCCGTACTCAGGGCATATCGGCGGGCTTAGCGAGTAAATCGCCGGCGATTTGGCCCGGGGCGCCTTGGGGATGCCCAAATCTCTCACGGGCAAGTCTCGGTGCTCGCAAAAGGCACCCGGACAGGTGCCGCATTCCCTTGACAGCAGCCCGTATCTCCACGATTCTGATGCTTAGGTATCCTGCCTGCTGGTGTGTCTGGTGCGTCTATGCTCCCGACTCAGTTGGCCGGGGTTGAGTGGGTGTTCCGGAGGATGTGCCGGAGGCCGGCTCTGGCTCGCCTGGCCATACCCGCTCCTCTCTCGTGCTCCCGCACTGAAGCTGCAGCCGGCGTCCCATGGCGCCTACCCGACAGCGTACAGAACCGGTGCGCGGACTGGAGTGCATGGACTCAAGCACCACGACGAACGAAAAGGGATCGCTGTGTTCGCAGAACTCGCTCTTGTATCACCCAGCCTGCTGTCGGTCGCCATGCCGCAGGGCTACATCACCTTCCTGCCGGCCATTCTGATGGTCGGCGTGTTCTACCTGATGCTCTTCCGGCCGAACCAGAAGCGCCAGAAGCAATGGCAGGAGATGCTAGGAAACCTCAAGATTGGTGACAAGATCACCACCACGGGCGGCCTGCGCGGCACCGTCGTGGCGCTGCGCGACGATGCGCTCCAGATCAAGCTGCCGCCGGATGGCGTGAAGGTAGAGATCGTGAAATCTGCCATCGCCTCTGTCACCACCAATACTCCCGAGGACACAAAGTAAGAGCGCCGCGCGCCCCCGACCCTTTCCTATGCGCAAGAATCTCAACACCCGAGCTATTTCGATCGTCGCCATTCTCCTGGTGTTCTTCTACGGGATCTTCGGTTTGCCCCACGGCCTCAGTGGCAAGGCGCTGACCGAAGCGCTTACCAATCGCATCCATCTCGGCCTTGACCTGGAGGGTGGCACCCACCTGGTGTTGCAGGTCATGGTGGATGAGGCGGTCAGCGCCGAGACGGACAACGCCCTGGGCCGCATCCAGAGCGATCTGCAGGCGGCTGGGCTGACGGTGGGATCCATACAGAAGCCAAACCCCGCTGATCCGCTGACCATTCAGATTGGCGGCGTTGCGCCGGACAAGTCGAGCGATGTGCGCAATCAGCTCGATACGAAATACGGCCAGCAGTATGACATTCGCTCGACTGGGGACGGCTTCACCCTGACCCTGAAGCCGACCGTCCAACAGGACATTGAGAAGCGCGCGCTGGCGCAGTCGATCGAGACGATTCGGACGCGTATCAACTCCCTCGGGGTCAGCGAGCCGACCATCCAGGAGTATGGGCTGGGCAAGAATCAGATCCTGGTCGAGCTGCCCGGGATCGACGATCCGGGCCGGGTGCGGGACATCATTCAGTCCACGGCGCGCCTCGAGATTCACGCGGTCACAGGCGGTCCCTTCGCCACGCGGGAGGCAGCGCTCCAGTCGGTGAACGGTCAGCTGCCGCCGGATCAGGAGCTGCTGGCCTACGGCGGGACCGACACTGCCGAGCAGGGGCAGTTCTATCTGCTCGAGCGCATCCCGGTGGTCTCCGGCTCTGACTTCCGCGACGCGCAGCCTGGCCGAGACGAGAACCAGCGGCCAGACACTACCTTTATCCTGACCCGCGCGGCTGGTGATCGCTTCTATCAGTTCACCAGCGCCAACATCAACAAGCAGCTTGGCGTCGTGCTCGATAACCGGGTGCAGGAGGTTGCGAATATCCAGCAGGCCATTCGCGACCAGGGCCGCATCTCCGGCCTGGGTGAGCAGAAGGCCAAGGACCTCTCGCTGATGCTGCGCACCGGCGCGCTGCCCGCCTCCATTCACTATTTGGAGGAGCGCACCGTGGGTCCATCGCTGGGCGCGGATTCGATTCGCAAAGGCGTGATGGCCTCGATTGTGGGCATGCTGGCCGTCATGGCCTTCATGCTGATCTACTACCGGGGCGCGGGCATCAATGCCGATCTCGCCCTGATTCTGAACCTGATCATCCTGCTGGGCTTCATGGGCTTCAGCGGCGCCACCCTGACGCTGCCCGGCATCGCCGGCCTGATCCTGACTATAGGAATGGGCGTCGATTCGAACGTGCTGATCTTCGAGCGCATTCGTGAGGAGATTCGCGCCGGCAAGTCGCCCGGTGCTGCTGTGGACCAGGGCTTTGCGCATGCCTGGACCACGATCATCGATACGCACGTCACGACGATCGTCTCTGCCGCCATCCTTTTCCTCTTCGGATCAGGCCCGGTGCAGGGCTTCGCCGTCACCCTGACCTTCGGTCTTCTCGCCAACCTGTTCACCGCCGTCTTCGTGTCGCGGACGATCTTCGACGCGCTGCTGAATCGCAAGGTGCGTGGGGAGGCGCTGTCGATCTGATGACCAGGGACCGCAAACAGGAGACAGCATCGACCTGCTCACGCGACGTCGCCCGCAGACCGGGCTGGGTGCCGCAGAAGTAGCGAGAGCTGCGGAAGTATGGAGCCGGCCTCGGGGGCCGAAGTTCGCCAGATTGCAAACGGAGTTCACGTGGAACTGTTTCACGACGTACAAATCGACTGGCTGGGGAAGAAATGGTACTTCCTCGGCTTCTCTCTTATCTTCAGCGTGGCTGGGCTGCTGTCGATCTTCTTCTGGCACGGCATTCCGCTCGGTGTCGACTTCAAGGGCGGCACCCTGGTCTACGTCAAATTCGACGCTGCGCCGGACTACGACCAAATTCGCAGTGCCATAGCCAAGGCCGGAATCCGCGACACCCGCATCCAGAGGTTCGGGCCCGCCTCCAACAACCAGGTAATCGTCTCACTGCCTGAGCAGCAGACGCAGGAGGCGAATCTGGAGGCTGGCCGCACGACTATCGTGAAGGCGCTGCAGGACAACTACTCGGCTGCGGGCCGGACGAGCCAAGGCAAGCTCGACCTGGACAATGTGGGCCGGGCGACGCTCACGGACCTTCTCACCCAGGACAACCCTGAGCATCTTGGACCGGACGCCGCCCCGGTGAAGTACGCGCGGCAGGTAGACGCCATTCTGAACTATCGCGACCGTCAGAACGGCGGATTGATCCGAAGCTACGTTTTCTTGCAAGGCGTCGCCGACGCGGGGGTGATTGCGGAGCTCGAGCAGAAGACCTACCTCTCCGGATTCACCGTGTTCAATGTGGAGATCGTAGGTCCGCAGGTGGGTCAGCAACTGCGTAAGCAGGCTCTGCTGGC
>JAOAPJ010000127.1 GCA_025462805.1 Acidobacteriaceae bacterium | reverse complement strand
CGGATGCGCAGATCTGGCGTGTGCGGCGAGAACTCCAGGTGCCGGTGCTGCCGGGGACAGCGATAGCGTTCAGCGCGATCGCGCATCCCGAGGAGTTTGTCGCCCAGCTGCGCGAGCAGGGCGCCGCCTTAGCTGCGGCGCAACACTGGCGTGACCACCATGCCTTTACCGAGGCAGACCTGAAGCTGCTGGTCCGTCTGCTTGCCGCACATCGTGCTAGCTGCTTCATCACCACGGAGAAAGATGCGGTGCGGCTGACCGCTGCGCAGCGGGCGCAACTGGAGGCGGCCGCGCCCCTGACGACCGCAGTGTTGCGCGTGACCCTGGATGAGCCGGAACAGGCTCTGAAGGCTTTAGAGACGCGGCTGGCCGCCCATCTGCCCCAGCCTCCCCACATCCGCGTAGCGTGAGAGAATCAGCACTTGTCCGCTCCGCAGAATCAACGGAATCGCCTGCGCCTGCTGGTGGTTCGCCTGGGTGCCATGGGAGATGTGCTGCACGCGATGCCCGCCGTGGCCGCGCTGCGGGCGCGTATGCCGGACTGCCATATCGGCTGGGTCATCGAGCCGCGCTGGGCGCCCTTGCTGCAGAGCGACCCTGGTGTGCTACCCCGCACGGCGGCGATGCCCCTCGTCGACGTGGTCCACACGGCGCATGCCCGCGGTTGGGCGCGGCAGCCCTTCTCGACGCGAACATGGGCGGCAATGCTCGCCCTGCGTCATGACCTGCGCGAGCAACAGTACGACCTTGCCATTGATTTGCAGGGTGCGGTGCGCTCGGCATGGATCGGCAAAGCCTCCGGTGCGCGGCTCATTGGCGAGGCCGAGCCGCGGGAGCGTCCGGCTCGCTGGTTCTTTGCGCGCCGCGTGCCGACCCACGGAGTGCACGTCATCGAGCAGGCTGCAGAGGTTGCATCGGCTGCCGTGAACATTCCGCTTTGTCCCATGCTGCCGCCCTTGCCCGTCAGTTCGTCGGCTGAAGATCGGATGGCAACGCGTCTGCCCCAGGGACGGCCGCTTGCGCTGTTGCATCCGGGTGCCGGCTGGGGCGCGAAGCGCTGGCCTGCCGAGCGCTATGGCGCCGTTGCGGCAGCGCTCGCTGCACGTGGTTATGCCGTCGTCGTGAATCGTGCGCCGGGCGAGGAGGCGCTCGCTTCCGAGATTCGCGTGGCCAGCCGGGGCGTGGCGCTCGACATTGCGACGGACGTGGGAGAATTGATCGCAATGACCCGACGGAGTGTCTTGGCAATCGGTGGGGACACAGGCCCCATGCATCTGGCGTGCGCGCTGGGAAAGCCTGTCATCGGAATCTATGGCCCGACCGACCCCCTTCGGAATGGGCCTTGGGGCGTGCCCTTCCGTGTGCTGCGTCATCCGGAGAGCCGGCGTGACCATGCCCGCCGGCACCAGCCGGAGCCCGGGCTGCTCACCATCACGGCGGACGAGGTCCTTGCTGCAGCCGACGAGCTCATGCAATCTGTCGGGACGGTGCAAGGTTGAGAAAGCGATGGAGCCGCATTGCGCGGCGCATCCGCGTGCCCATGGGGTTCGTCTTCGCGCTCTTCTATCTGCTGACCTCGCATCCCACTGTGCATTCCTTGCTTTGGAGCTTGCTGGGCGTCGTGCCCGGTGTGGCGTTGCGCGCCTACGCCTCCGGATACGTCACGAAGAATACCGAGCTCACTGTGACCGGGCCTTACGCGTATACGCGGAATCCCCTCTACCTGGGATCGATGCTGATCGCCTTTGGTTTTGCCGTGGCCGCGCATAGCTGGTGGGTGGCGCTCGCGCTGGCCGTCCTGTTTACGCTCATCTATCTCCCCACCATTCGTTCCGAAGAGGAGTTCCTGCGGGCGCATTTCAGCAACTTCGAGGACTACGCAGAGAGCGTGCCGCGGCTCTTCCCTCGATTCTGGAAGCGACCTTCGAGTGCCCCGGCGGTAACCAGCCCGGGCTTCTCCGCAGCTTTATATCGCAAGCACCGCGAGTACAATGCCGCTCTGGGCTCCGTCTGCATCTATGCAGTATTGCTGACCAAGCTGTTCGTCTGGCATAGAGATTTTTTTTCGCTTCAATAAACGCGCGCTTCGCCACCCGCGCTCCGTCGAACGAAAGGACTCCATGCGCGAGGAATGGATTTGAGGCGGATCTCCCTTCTTCTTTTGGCTCTTCTGGCCGCGGGAGTTGCCTTCGCGCAGCCGTTGCCCCCGCTCCCCGCCCCGCAGCAACAGTACCTGCCGCAACACCAGACGCTCTCCTACAGCGTGGACTGGCGTGTGTTCCCCGCCGGCACCGCCACCTTTCACATCGATAGTGAAGGCGCCACCCAACGCATCAACGCGAACGGTGATTCCATCGGTGCGGTGAGCCTGCTGTTTAAAGTCGTGGATCGCTTCCAGTCCTCCTTCGACCGAAAAACCGGCTGCTCTCAGACCTTTGCGAAGCAGCTCATCGAGGGGCGCCGTCAGATTGTCAGCACGCTGCAGTTCCAATATGGCGCGCACAAGCAGGTGCTTGACGAGAAGAACCTCGTCAAGGGCACCAGCCATCATCAGGAAGCTCCGATTCCATCCTGCGTTACTGATCTGATGTCCGCCATCTTCGTCGCCGGCGCCCAGCCGCTGGAGGTGGGCCAGAACTTCACTCTGCCGATCGCAGACGCGATGCGCGTGGTGGCGGTGACGTTCAAGACCCAGGCACGCGAAGAGATCAAGACTGCGGCGGGCACGTTTCAGACCATCCGCGTGGAGCCGACTGCCGATGCGGGCGTGGTCAAGAACCGCGGCAACATTTGGATATGGTACTCAGATGACAACCGTCATCTACCCGTGCAGATGCGTGCGCGGCTATTCTGGGGCACCATCACGATGCGCCTGGCCAGTGTGGAGCCCAGATAAAGGCCAGGGCATCGGCGAAGCAGGTGAGGTCAGCATCGGTACTGCGGGCGCATGAAGATCGATCGCAAGCGTAGACGCCGGATGAGCGGCATTCGCAAGCCATCCGCCATCGCGCGGGGCAGCAACCTGCCGCTTGTCGGGCGCTCTCGGCTGCTGTCTTTCTACCAGCGACGCGTGACCCGCCTGGCGCCGGTGCTGCCGCGGCCGGGGCTGGCTGCTTTCCTGCCCTTCCAGAGCTGGCGCTGGATCTCGAGCTTCGCGCAACAGATCTTCAAGCCACGCTATGGACCGTATCCGACATACGCCGGCAGCGGCAGCAGCGGGGTCTACCCAATGCGCAGTGCGC
>JAOAPJ010000098.1 GCA_025462805.1 Acidobacteriaceae bacterium | reverse complement strand
CAAACTTGGGCGGCCATTTCACACACGAACGCGGCCTTACGGCGGTTGGATGAATATTGTGGCTCAGCAGTTGGCCATCGCTCAACCGAAGCTGATGCTCACAGACTGCCGGTGACCGCGGGTCAGTGGCCTCGGCCAAACGTCTGCCGTATGCACCTGATCAGGCGACCCTTGAGTATAGGAATCGTTTCGGTCCCGTCCGGAGCACCAGAGGGGCCGTGCCCACTGTACCCCCAAAACTCCTATCGCGGATGCGTGAAGCCGCATTGCTTCCACAGCCTTTCCCAGCCCCAGATCCCATGGGCGGCCTGGGTCGGCAGTGGAAATCCGAGCTGATGGGCGAGCATACATACCTGCCCACGATGATGTGCGTCATGGGAAATCATGTAGGCCACCATGGCCGCACCCGCCGGCCATGGAGTGGCCCAGCCATCCCGGAGAAAGGTACTGACCGCTGGTCGCCGCCGCGATAAAGCCTGCCCAAGCATCTCGGAGCAGCCCGCGGCGCTCTCCGCCAGAGCGACCCGGGCCTGCTCCTGCGTGCAGCTGGCGCGGTCGAGCGGGGCAGCGAGCCCTATGTGCTGCGCGGAGAGCCTTACCCATTTGCGGCGGATGTTGTGAACGTGCGTGATAATGGCGGCGATTGTCCGTACCTTACGCCCGGGCGGGCTGGCGCGCCATGCAGCAGGGTGCAGATGCTCCAGCACGATCTGATTCATCCGCTCATTTACGGCGTAGCTCTCCACCAGCGCCTGACAGAGGTCAACGTCAGCCTGTGAGTGGGTCATGGATCCCCCGTACGTTTGGCGATTCGATCTCGTAGCGCGTTGTAATACATTGTTCCCTTTGGCCGATAGCGCAACTGATAGACGTCACGTCTCCAGAAGAGCAGCGCCAGCAAAAGCATTGACTCTGCTGATCCTCAGTGCGCTCAGTTGAAATGGTTTGGTTCCACCACAGCAGGCTGCTCTTCCTGCACGGCCGACTTCAAGTTGGCGTAATCCAGCTCCTGGTTGCATAACTCCACACCGGTACAACTGTTGTGGCGGAGACCGGACGGCCTGTGCGAGAGTAAGCTGTCGGCAGTGGAGGCTTGGCAATGGTCGAGCGGTTACGGGACGAGCCTCTCGGCTGCCGCAGGAGCCCCTTAGAGACTCGATCGTGACGGATCCACAGACGAATACGCCTCCGGAAGCCCGGCCCGCGGTCCTCATCTACCGCACCAACCTATTGCCAGCGTCTGAGACCTTTGTGCTCTCGCAAGCTGGAGCTCTCACCCAATTCTCACCCTACTTTGTCGGCGGTAATCGAGTGGACGGCCTGACCCTGCCGGATGGCAAAGTCCACTGCATCGACAGCCCAGGGCCGTTTCGCTCCAGCCGGCGGACGCTCTACAAATTATGGGGGTTCGCCCCCGGTCTGACGCGCACGATGCGTCGCCTCAATCCCGTGCTGGTCCATGCGCACTTTGGTATGGATAGTGTCCCGGCATTACGGCTGGCTCGCCGCCTCAAGGTGCCGCTCGTCGTGACATTTCACGGCTACGACGTCACGATGAAGGCAGAATACGCGCGCAGGTTCTCTTTCGACTATCGTCGCTATCTGCGCTGGAGGCCGATCGTCCAGAAGGAAGCCGCTCTGTTCCTCGCCGTGTCCGAATTCATTCGCGGCAAATTGATCAGCCAGGGATTTCCCGCGGATAAGGTCTCCGTTCACTACGTTGGGGTGGACGCCGGGTTGTTTACGCCTGACCCGTCGATCGCGCGGGAGCCGATCGTCCTCTTTGCCGGGCGTCTCGTCGATAGCAAGGGCTGCGATCATCTGATTCAAGCGATGGCTCTGGTGCAAGAGCAAGTTCCTGAAGCGCGGCTGGTCGTGATCGGCGACGGTCCGATGCGGGCGAGCCTGGAAGAACTTGCCGCAGGGTGCCTCAAGAACTATCAGTTTTTGGGATTGCGTCCGCAAAGCGAGGTTCGCGACTGGATGAGCCGAGCCAAAGTATTCAGTGTCCCCAGTTTTACGACCCCCATGGGCACCTCTGAAGGCTTCGGACTCGTGTTTGCAGAGGCTCAGGCTATGGGTCTGCCGGTGGCCAGCTTTTCGACTGGGGGGATCCCCGAAGCGGTCGCGCACAACGCTACCGGCCTTCTCACCGGCGAGCGCGATACGCAAGGCCTGGCGATGAACATCGTCAGGTTGTTGCGCGATGATGCCCTGTGGCAGCAGTTCAGCGACGCAGCCGCCAGGCGCGCCCGCGAACTCTTTGACCTGGACACGCAAACGAAGAAGCTGGAGAAGATCTATGATCGGCTGCTCACGCAGTCGGACGCTACACTTGAGAACGAATTCCCGCTCCAGCCGCTGAGTGAGGAGTATGTTCAGCACCAGTATTCGATCCAGTCCCAAGCCCGCAAACACAATTGAATCCCCGTCCTTCCGTCTCCGTGGTTATCCCGACTCGCGCACGTGCGGCACTGGTGGTGCGCGCCGTGAACTCGGTGCTGGGGCAGACGGTTGCCGATCTGGAAGTCATCGTCGTGATCGATGGACCGGACCCGGAGACGGTGGCGGCGCTTGAGGCCATCGCCTCGCGGCGATTGAAGATTCTCGCCCTGCCGCAACAAGGTGGTGGCGCACGCGCCAGAAATGCAGGGGTGAAGGCTGCCACGGGTGAGTGGCTGGCCTTTCTGGATGATGATGATGAGTGGATGCCCGGGAAGCTGGGACGGCAACTCGCCGTAGCAAAGGCATCTTCTGCACGGCATCCCATCGTAGCCTGTCAGGTGCGTGCGCGCATGAAGCGCGGCGAGTTCATCTGGCCGAGAAAGCCTCCCTCCGAACCGCTGTCAGAGTATCTGCTGGCGCGGAACTCCTGGAGGCAGGGGGAGGGAGTGCTGCAGACCTCCACGCTGTTGACGACCAGGAGCCTGGTGCTCGAGGTTCCTTTTGCGGAGGGCCTGCGAAAACACCAGGATTGGGATTGGCTGCTGCGCGCGACGCTCGCCCCGGGCGTCAAGATCGAATTCGTTCCCCAGCCCTTGGCCACCTGGAACCTCGAGCCCTCCCCGGTAAGCGTAAGCAGAAGCCATGACTGGCAAGGCTCGCTGGCCTGGATTCGCGAGCGGCATTCTCTCGTGACGCCTCGTGCCTATGCCGGCTTCATTGCGACCCAGGTCGCATCCCAGGCCGCCCGGCAGGGGCAGTGGAGGGCATTCGTGCCGCTTTTGGCCGAAATGTTTCAGATCGGCAGGCCCAGAGTTATCGATGTCTTGCTGTTTCTTGGCATGTGGGTCGTGCCGCCTGCCTTGCGCGAGAGAGGGCGAGTGTCCTAGGGTCTTCTGCACAGGCTTCATGCCTGACGGACCAGATGACCAATCTGACAATCGGCCTGCCTGTCTACAATGGAATGCCTTTCCTTGAGGAGAGCCTGGAGAGTCTGCTGACCCAGACAGATAGGGACTTCAAGATCCTTGTTATCGATGATGGCTCGACCGACTCAGGTCTGAATTACCTCCTCTCCGTCCGCGATTCGCGCCTTCGCGTTGTCACGCAACAAAATCGTGGGCTGACTTTCACCCTGAATCGCATGCTGGAGGAGGTGGACACACCCTGGCTGATGCGCCATGACGCCGACGATATCGCGCTGCCCGGTCGAGTGGCGATAACCAAACGCGCCATTGAGCGATTTCCCAACGCGGCTATGTTTTATTTCGAGGCCCGGTACTACCAGGATGGGAGGAGTGTAGGCGCCTTTCGGACCACTCGGGCGACTCCGGAGGTGTTGAGGAAGATTACTGCTGAAGGGTACCTGCCGGCTATCTGCCATCCTACCGTTACAATGAACGTCGCCAAGGTAGTTGCGGTGGGCGGATATCGTTTCAACCTGCATATCGAAGATCTCGACCTCTGGTGGCGTATGGCTCTGCAATATGACGTCCAGTACATCTCGGAGGTCGCTACCTACTTTCGCCACAACTTAGCGAGTGTCTCTACCTCGAATCTCGAATCGCAGTCGATCAATGCACTCTATGTGCAGTATCTTCTGCTCTCGCATTTGCATGGTTGGCAGCCCTTGACCTACGAGCAGGTGCACCAAAAGCTGCAAGATCTTGTCGATAGACCGAAGCTCAAGTTCCGTGCTCAGACGCGCCTGGCGAACATTTCTTACGCTCAGAGGGAGTACTGGAAGGCGTTCAGGCATCTGGCACGGGCCGCCATCGCATCTCCATCAGCACTTGCGAAACGGGCGTTGTATGAGGTCCGCGACCGCAAAGTCGTCTTCAACGGAGAGAACCCACAGATGTTCCTGCGCGATCGCCAGTTGCTGTGGCCTGGAGCCCCCGTTTCAAGGTCCTTCCCTGCGGCCTCTTCGTCAGAGAACGAGAGCCCGGCGAGGGGAGACGCTTCCCTGTGAGGACACAAGGGCTCCGGGCAGTCGCTCCTCCACCCGTCTCCACGCGATTCCAGGTTCTGGGCGTTGCAGTTGAGGCCCTGAGCATGGCGCAACTCGATAACATCGTCGCCGACGCGGTGGAGAACCGCAGACGCGTCATCATCGGCAACCATAACCTGCACAGTATCTACCAGTACCACCATGACCCGAAGATGCGGCAGTTTTATGAGTTGGCAGACCACATCCATGTGGATGGAATGGCGGTCATTGGTTGCGGCCGGTTGCTGGGCATGCCGTTACGCCGCGAACACCGAGTGACCTACGCCGACTGGATGGATTACATCGCGAAGGCAGCAGCCGAGAATGGATGGCGGGTCTTCTATCTTGGCTCGCTTCCCGGTGTAGCGGAACGAGGTGCAGAGATTCTGCGTCGCAAGTATCCAGGATTAATGATACGAACGTGTCACGGTTTTTTTGACGCGACCCCGGGATCGTTGGAGGCTCAGACGGTGCTCTCGAAGATAGAGGCCTGGCAGCCACATCTTCTGATCACTGGAATGGGCATGCCCAGGCAGGAGCACTGGATCGTTGAGCATGCAGAGAAGCTCTCCGCCAATGTCGTCATGAACGGCGGCGCGGCCCTGGATTACTTCGCCGGCGCCATTCCTACTCCTCCGCGCTGGGCAGGACGTATCGGCTTTGAATGGCTGTTCCGTCTGCTGGCCGAGCCCCGCCGGCTGTGGAAGCGCTATCTCGTCGAACCGTGGTTCATCCTGTATAAGGTGACCTTAGAAATCAAAAGTCGGTTACTGGTTGAATAGGAAATAGCCTTAGAAAAACCTTTTGCGCGGTTTCGCATGCACGTGTAAATCCTCTATGCTAGCCCGTGCTTGTGGGTACTTAGACGCAAGGCGTCTGAATTTCGGGGTGCAGTATGAGGGACCGAAAGGGTAGGGTGGCAGCCGCTCGGCTGCTGCAGGCGTTCACGTGCATCTGCTTCGTCCTGGGTTCATGCTTTGCTGTAACTGCCCAAAGCAATCCGGCACCGACGCTGGCATCGATTAGCCCCAATTCCGGCACGACAAGCGGCGGAACCGCCGTAACACTAGGGGGAAGCAACTTCGTTGCAGGTGCGACGGTGACGTTTGGAAAGGCCGCGGCGACCGCTGTCTCCGTTGTGAACTCCACGACCATCACCGCGAACACCCCGCCCAATCCCGCAGGCACAGTGGGCGTCACTGTGACCAACCCAGACGGCCAAAGCGCGACCCTGGGCGTCATTCAGCCGCTCACCAATACCGGATTTGAATCCGGTACGGCGAACTGGGTTCTCGCCGGTTCCGGAGGCACGTTTACCGTTCAGACGAACCCCGCCAACGGGCACAACGGGAGCAACAATTATGCCGAGCTGACCGTGCAAGCCTCGGGCAATCATCCGGTCGTCTACGCTGCCACCTCCGGCGGCGTGGCCCAATACTTCCCGGTGAATCCTGGCGACGCGCTTTCGTTCGGCGGGTACGGCTTCCACGTGTCTGGCGATGGTAAGGCGCGCTGGGGAATCGAACTCTCGGACGCAAACAAAGCGAACAAGTCGTATGTCTCTGCCGCCCCATACAACGTTACGGCGTCAACCTGGACGCAGTTCAGCACCACCAACTACACTGTGCCTGCCGGCATGGCATTCGTCCGCATGTACTTTGAGATTGCCTCGGCCACGGGTCCTGCGGTGGATCGTTTTGACGACGCCGTCCTGCAGCGGACCACACCCAATGGGAGCTACACCTACTTAGCCCCGCAAGGGCCGCCGACCATCACTTCACTCTCCGCAACCCAGGGAGCGAACAGCGGCGGCGATACCATTACGATCTCAGGGAGCAACTTCCTTTCGGGCGCCACCGTGACGTTCGGAGGCATCTCAGCGACCAATGTTTCCGTTGTGAACTCTGCAACCATCACGGCGAACACCCCGCCCAGTCACGCGGGCTCGGTAGATGTCACGGTGACAAACCCCGGCGGACAGAGCGCTACGCTGGCGAGCTGGCTGCACAACCAGGGATTCGAGTCCGGCCTGACATATTGGAAGCTTGGCGGCTCGGGCGGCAGCGTGGTCGTGGGTACGACGACGCCAAATGCCCACGTGGGCACGAATTACCTGGAGGTGACCGCTGCAACCGGGAGCCATCCCGTCACCTACGCTTCCGACTCGAGCGGAAATGCTCAGTATTTCCCAGTCAGCGCCGGGGACACCGTCACGTTTGGCGGTTACGCATACCGTGTGTCCGGGAGTGCCAATGCCCGTTGGGGATTAGAGATCACCGATGCGAACAAGGCCAACCCATCCTACGTTTCGGCGCAGCCCTACAGCGCGTTCGATCCGCTCTGGACCGCACAGCAAACCTCATATACGGTACCGACCGGAAAGAGCTTCGTCAGGCTGTACGCCGAGATCGGAGGAGGCAGCTCCCCCACGGTGGCAAGGTTCGACGATGCGCTCCTGCAGACATCTTCCGCCAACCACAACGGTTTCACTTTCCTGTCGCCGCCCATCGTGACCTCTGTTTCGCCCGCCTGGGGTGCGCCGGCGGGAGGGACCACGCGTACCGTCTACGGGACGGGCTTCCGGTCGGGGGCGACTGTGATGTTCGGCAGCCTCAACGCTTCGAACGTACAGGTCGTCAACGCGAACGCAATTGAGGTATTTGCCCCTCAACAAGGAGCAGGTACTGTTAGCGTCACGGTTGACCAGGGCTTACAGTTTGGATCGCTGCAGAATGCCTACACCTATCGCGTGCCGGCCGCACCGCCTGCCGCGATGCTCGGCCTGAAGCACATCATCTACACATTCCAGGAAAACCGTGCGTTCGATAACTACTTCAGCAAGATGAACGAGTATCGGCAGATGAACGGCATCAGCGACAATGCCGTGGATGAACGCGATCCGAACAAGGCGCTTCCGGACATTGCCGGGCAGCCTATCACTCCCTTCCACTTCCAGACTGAGTGCCACGAGAATCTCCAGCCGAGCTGGAACTCCCAGCACTACGACTATGACGGCGGCAAGATGGACAACTTCCTCAAGTCGGGGAATGCGCTAGGCACATCCGCGTATGACCCGAACGGCACGCGCGCCATCGGCTACTACGACTACACTGACTTCCCCTATTACTACGATCTCGCGTTCAAGTTTGCCACCAGCGATCGCTGGTTCTCCTCGGTCCTGGGGCCAACGGATGCGAACCGCATGTACACCTATGGAGCGACCTCGCTCGGCTGGACGGCGACTGCGCATCCTCCTTCCGGAGGATTTCCGAACTACACCATCTTCGACCTGCTGGACCAAGCGGGAATCTCCTGGAAGTACTACTACCAATTCGCCAGCCCCCTGCACATCCCAGTGTGGTCCATTTATCAAAAGGACCCAGGTAAGTTTGTACCTATCTCGAATTACACCACTGACCTGAATAACGAAAGCACCTTCCCGCAAGTGGCCTTCATCGAGGAAGGGGGCTTCGACGAGCATCCCAAGCCGAATCCTGGAACCACGAACGGGATTACGGAAAGCGTGCAACAGGGCGCATCCACAATCAGAGGCTTTATCAGTGCGCTGATGAAGAGCCCGGTGTGGACGTCGTCGGCGTTCGTCCTGAGCTACGACGAAGGTGGCGGACTGGCAGATCATGTGCTACCTGCCGCGATCACTCCACCGGACGGGTATCCGCCAAAGCTGACGATCGGTCAGGATGCATCCGGTCTCTTCAATATGAGCGGAGTGCGCGTGCCTGTCACCGTCGTGTCGCCGTGGACGAAGCCACATCTGGTTTCCCACATCGTTCGCGATCACACAGCGATTCTCAAGTTCATCGAGACGCGCTTCAGCTTGCCACCGCTCACCGCCCGCGATGACGCAAGTGATGACATGAGCGAGTTCTTTGACTTCACAGTTCCGTCCTATCTGACTCCGCCCGCGCTGGCGACACAGCCGACCACGGGTGCTTGCAACCTGAGTCTCGAGAAGGCGCCCGGTCAATGAGCTAAGTTAGGACGAGCGTTACAACCCGAAACGGGGCGGCCGAAAAGGGCCGCCCCGATCTTAAGAGGAGGGCCCGGCAGACGGTATGTCGCAAGCTCGAGTACATATGAATGGGTCAAGTAGCAGGCGCCGGTTCCTTTCTCTCCTCGGCTCGACAGCGCTGGCAGAAGCAGCGTCAGCCACAGTACGAGCCGCCGAAAATGTCGCGCTCGCTGCCGAGCAGACCCTGCGCGATCTTGCCGCCCAGAAGGGGCTGCACTACGGTTGTGCGACGACGCAGGATGCGCTGTCGAAGGATCCGCAGTTTGCCAGTCTGGTGGCTCAGCAGTGCGATCTCCTGGTGCCGGAAAACGCTTTGAATTGGAAATACGTGGAGCCCCGCCAGGGGGAGTTCAACTTCCGGTCAGGGGACTGGATGTTCAACTTTGCCCAGAGCCACAAGATGAAGTTCGGTGGCGGCACTCTCGTATGGCATCAGGGACTCCCCGCCTGGTTCAACAATCTTAGTCAGCAGGCCGGTCAGACCGTTATGGTGAACCACATCAGACAGACCGTCAGCCATTATCAGGGACGCGCATACTCATGGGCTGTGGTGAATGAGGCGATAGCCTTTAAAGAGGAGCAGGCAGAGTTGAAAGATACGCCATTCCTCCGCATCATCGGACCGAAGTACATTGAGACGGCCTTCCTGACAGCAGCAGAGGCAGATCCAGCCGCATTGCTTGTCTACAACGACAATCATCTTGAGTACGATGTTGATGAAGATAACTACAGGCGCCCTAGTCTGCTCCGGCTGCTGAAGCGGTGGATCGGGGAGAAGGTTCCGATCGGCGCCTTGGGGATTCAATCGCACCTGCGTACGGGCGGAGCCCCTTTCAACGCTGGCAAGCTGAGAGACTTCTTACGAGCTGTGGCCGATCTGGGTTTAAAGATCGTCGTCTCCGAACTCGATGTCATGGAGAAGGGAACGGAGACTCAGGCGGCCGATCGCGATGCCGCCATTGCGCGTGAACTTGAGCGATATTTGTCCGTAGTCTTGCAGGAGAGGGCAGTCGTTTCAGTCGCGACGTGGGGCCTGAGTGCGCGCTATACATGGCTCGCAGACTACGCTCCGCGGGCCGATGGCAAGCGGGTTCATCCATTGCCATATGATGAGGATCTGCGGCCGACGCGCGCGTGGCAGGCAATGGCCACAGCCTTTGCGAACGCACCTCGGCGGAGCTAGCTGCTTTCGGTTGGAAGGAGCCTACATTCAGTGAACCTGCGGAAACTGTACGGCGACATCTATAAGCCATTCTTCCAAAGATTTCGGTCCGAACGGCTGCGGCGGCTGATTGACGTCTGTGGCGTCTCGGAAAACAGC
>JAOAPJ010000078.1 GCA_025462805.1 Acidobacteriaceae bacterium | reverse complement strand
GAGGCGTCTGGAAAGTAGACATTCCCCTCCACCGTCTCCACGACATCACTCTCCGCGATTACTTTGCCATTCCAGCTCGCCTTCGCCATCGTCTCGGTCGCCTCTCCAGACCTTCCAGGCCGCTCGTCCAGGGCCCCTTCGGTCGCTTCGTCACACGTGGGGCTCGGGATCAACGCCACAGGCCACGCAGTACAGTAACAGATTCCGTGCCGTGGCGACGCTCAGTCTGCCTCCAAAAACGAAAGGGGGATGCCGGCGGGCATTCCCCTTTTGATCGCTCGTCACCGACCATCTGGTCGGGCCTTCGACAATCCTGACTCTCTAGTGATCCATCATGCCGCTGCTGCCCTTGACGTCCTTCGCAGCCACCACCTTGTCGACGTGAATGCTCTTGGCAGAAGAGTCCGCCTTCGCCATCACCGTCACCGCCTTACCGTAGTCGTCCGTCACCGTGTCCGGATTATCAATCGACCAGACGTCATTCTTGGCGTCCACGAACACCGGCTTGGCGCCGCCGCCGATGCACTTCTTCACGCAGCTCGCATCAGGAGCCTTCGCATTGTGCGTCGCGGCGCACTTCGAGTCGCTGATATACCCCATCAGCTTCGTCGACTTGGCACTCGTGTCAGCGGCCATAGCCGCCATGCTGCTACAAGCCAGCAACGCCAGAATCAGTCTTTTGCTCATATCAATCCTCCGGAGATTAAGAAAGCGCCCGCGCCACCGTTCTATCCCTTTCGCCAGCCTCGTGGCAAGTTCCGTGCTTCATCGCATAAGGGCAGCCCCCTACGACTTCATCCGCGCCGCCAGGCGCTTCGCGACCGAAGCCTGCAACGTCTCCAGTCTTTGCCGGGCCAGCCCATTGCGCTCCACCAGCTTGTCCATCTGGATCAGGAAGCCCGTCGAGGTCGTCCGGATCTGCGGCAGGTGCGGCCAGAACTTCGCCGCGATGAAGAACGGCTCGCTGTTGGTATCGATAAACAGCTCAGGAGCGAGAATGCCGTGGTTCACCAACGCTGTCGCCATCTCCCAGTACGAGGTCACCTGTCGCAGCCAGCAGTTCGTCTCCGAGCCGAAGTCCGCCAGGATCACCCGGACCTCTTCCGCAGATGTCGGCCAGAACTCCACCGTCAGCCAGGTACGCGCCCGCCGCAGCACCGGCTCCTGCCGTAACTCATACAGCTTCAAAATGGTGGCCGCATCCTCGCGCGCCGCCAATGTGGTCTCCATGAAGAACTCCTTGATCTAGAACACCTGATGCTACCCGGTCAGGATGTGAGTACAAACCGTAAGTCGGAGCAAACGCCCGACTGCTGAAGTCGTCGGAAACATAGAAGTCTACGGGTCGGCATTGCGTAGTAAGGTCTTCGGCCCGGACAAGCCAAAGCGGCGAGCGTTCTGCCCGCCGCTTTGATCACAGCCGCACGGCTAGTTGTCCTCA
The DNA here is from genome assembly GCA_025462805.1 of Acidobacteriaceae bacterium. The sequence continues at coordinate 2,718 of JAOAPJ010000078.1, read as the reverse complement.
CGCCACCGGCTGCGCAACCTCCGAGCCTCGCCGCGCCGGCGCAGCCTCAGTCTCCTCCGCTTTGGGAGGAGCATCCCGCAGCCGCTTCGCATACGTGCAGGTCACGCCCGTCTCTTCGTCCTCGCCCTTCTTCTTCCGCTTCGACGTCTTCTCATCCGCCGCTGCCGGCTTCTTATTGTTTGGGCAGGTCAGGTAGACGCCCGACTTCAGCGTCTTCTCGATCAGGTACGGCGATCCGCACTCCGGGCACTTCTTCGGAACCGGTTTGCCGTTCGCGGTGAAGTCGCACTTGGGATAGCGCGTGCAGCCAAAGAAGGTCGTCCCGAAGCGCGTCTTGCGCTCCGCGATATCCCCCTCGTTGCACTTCGGGCACTTCATCCCCTCCACCAGGTTCTGCTTGATGTACTTGCACTCCGGATAGCCGGAGCAGGAGACGAACTCCCCGAACCGCCCCGTCCGCCGCACCAGGTCCTTGCCGCAGGTCGGGCAGGGCTCACCGATCGGCACCGGCGGCTTCTGCTGCTCGCGGCTGGTCAGCCGGCGCACCGTCTTGCATGGGGGGTCTTCGTTGTATCCCGGGCAGGCCATGAACGGGCCAAACGGCCCGTTGCGCAGGATCATCACCCGGCCGCACGCCTCGCAGTACTCGTCTTCCTTCTCGTCCGCATTCTCGAGCTGCGGCTTGGCCGCGAAGTTCTCCTTGGTAAAGGTGCAGCTCTCCTTGTTCTTCTTGTCATACGTGCTGCACGCGTAAAACGAGCCGAACTTGCCCCACTTCAGAACCAGAGGCGCGCCGCACCGGTCGCACTTCTCATCGGTCGGCTTCTCCATCCGCTTCACGTTGTCCATGTGCTTCTCGGCGTGCTGCAGCTCTTTTTTGAAGTGGCCATAAAACGCCGTCAGCAGATCGGTCCAGCGCTCCTTGCCGTCCTCGATGTCGTCCAGCTCCGTCTCGAGCTTTGCCGTGTACTCCGGATCGAAGATGTACGGGAAATTGGCAATCAGCAGGTCCGCCACCACAAAGCCGATCTCGGTCGGCAGAAACTTCGCCGAGCGACCCTGCCCCATCTTCTGCACGTACTCGCGCTCCTGAATCGTGGACAGGATGGTCGCGTACGTCGAAGGCCGGCCGATCCCGCGCTCCTCCAGCGTCTTCACCAGCGAGGCCTCGTTGTAGCGCGGCGGCGGCTCGGTGAACTTCTGCTCGTGCTTCAACTCCTCCAGCAGCAGCGCCTGCCCGGCGTTCAGGTCCGGCAGCTTATTCTTCAGCGCGTCGTCGTCCTCGTCCTTCGCGTCCTTGGACTCTTCGTACACCTTCAGGTAGCCGTCGAACTTCAGGATCGAGCCGGTCACGCGAAAGTCATAGCGCCGTGCATTGGCAGAGTCCTGAGGCTGGGCAGCGATATCCACGATGGTCTGGTCGAAGACGGCCGGCAACATCTGCGACGCCACAAAGCGCCGCCAGATCAACTGGTAGAGCCGGAACTGCTCGTCGCTCAGGTAGCGCTTGACTGACTCCGGCGTCTGCGACACATCCGTCGGCCGGATCGCCTCGTGCGCATCCTGCGCATCCTTCTTGCTCTTGAACGTGTTCGGCGACTCGGGCAGATAGTTCGACCCCAGCTCCCCGCTGATGTACGCCCGCACATCCGCGATCGCATCCGGCGACACGCGCGTCGAATCGGTACGCATATAGGTGATCAGGCCCACCGTTCCCTGCTCGCCGAGCTCGATCCCTTCATACAGCCGCTGCGCCACACCCATCGTGCGCCTTACAGAAAAGCCAAGCTGCCGCGATGCATCCTGCTGGATGCGGCTGGTGGTGAACGGCGGCGCCGGATTCTTGCGGCGCTCCTTGCGCTCCACCTCGCGCACCGACCACTTCGCCTTCTCGAGCGCGGCAAGCACCTCTTTGGTCATGGCCTCGTTCGGCAGCGCATTGCCGCTGACCGTGTCCACCTTCGCGCTCTGGCCGTCGATGCCGACAAACCGCGCCGTAAAGGCGCTTTCTTCCTTCGCGCTGGTCTTCAGGTCTGCATCAATCGTCCAGTACTCGACCGGGTTGAAGGCCTTGATCTCCCGCTCCCGCTCGACAATCAATCGCAGCGCCACCGTCTGCACCCGGCCGGCGGAAAGCCCACGCCGCACCTTGTCCCACAGCAGCGGCGAGATCTGGTAGCCCACAATGCGGTCCAGCACACGGCGCGTCTGCTGCGCGTCCACCAGGTTGCGGTCCACCTGACGCGGATGCTCAAACGCCGCACGCACCGCTTTGGGCGTGATCTCGTTAAACGTAACTCGCTGGATTGCGTTCTTTCCGGATACTTCGCGCAACTCTTCTTCGAGGTGCGCCGCGATAGCCTCGCCCTCGCGGTCCGGGTCAGGCGCCAGGTAGACGAACGTCGCCTTCCCCGCCAGCTTGCGCAGCCGGTCCACCACCTTCACCTTGTCCGGCATCACGATCAGGTACGGCTCGAAGGTGCCGTTCTCGAGCTCCACCCCGATCTTGTTCTTCGGCAGGTCCTTCACATGGCCGATCGATGCCTCGACCACGTAGTCCTTGCCCAAATACTTCCCGATCGACTTCGCCTTGGCCGGCGACTCGACGATCACCAATGATTTACTCATCTCTTCCCTTCACTCCGCCTGCTCTCCGTTCCGGCCGCGGATCTGCCGGGCGCCCCAGGACTGGCGACGCTTCTGGGCCGGAGTTGGCAA
>JAOAPJ010000056.1 GCA_025462805.1 Acidobacteriaceae bacterium | reverse complement strand
GCAGATCGCCGCTGAGTGTGGCGCCGGTACGAGGCCGATCCAAATCGCTGCGCGCGGCCAGGAGAAGGCAATGGTGATTGTTCCACTCCTGTCGCTGTGGATCGAAACCCCGGGCTCACGCACGCTGCAGGCGCTCGCCGGGGGCAACAACTCCGTCCCGTGGACCATCGTCGCGACACTCACGTTGCTCACGCTGGTGCCAGCCATATGTCTTTCCATCACGCCGATGGTCCGGCTGCTTGTGGTCTTTCACTTTCTGCGCCAGGCGCTCGGGACGCAGACGGCTCCAAGCAACCAGACGCTGATGGGTCTGGGGCTGATGATGACCTGGTTCCTGATGCAGCCGGTGATGGTGGCAGTGAACCAGCAGGCGATCGAGCCGTTTCAGAGCGGGCAAATCTCTGGGTGGCAGGCTTTGGAGCGCGGCGTCGATCCGCCAAAGCGGTTCATGCTGCGGTATGCGCGCGAGAAGGATCTCGCGTTGTTCGTAAACGCGGGATCCGTTCCGCGCCCGCGGACGCCTGCGGAACTGCCGATGCGGGTCATCGTGCCCGCATACATGCTTTCCGAGCTCAAGGCGGGGTTTCAGATCGGTGCCGTCCTGTTCCTGCCCTTCCTGCTGGTGGATCTTGTCGTGGCCTCGGTCACCACATCGATCGGGATGCTGCAGCTACCGCCGGTCACCATTTCGACCCCGCTGAAGATTCTTCTGTTCGTCATGGTGGATGGTTGGAATCTGCTCGCGGGATCACTGTTGAAGAGCTTTTCTTGAAGCGGAGGACCGGAGATCCACGATGACCCCAGATCAGGTTGCCGAACTGATGCGCATGACTCTGCGCGAGGCACTCGTGCTGAGCGCGCCAATCCTCGCCGTAGCAGGCTGTTCTAGCTTGTTGATCAGCCTTGCCCAGACGCTGACTTCGATTCAGGACCAGACGCTCTCAACCGTGCCTCGGCTGCTGATTGTCTCAGGTGTGCTGCTCGCAGGCATGCCGTGGTTCTTGCATCGTCTGGTGTGGTTCACCGCTGCCATGATGAGTGACCTGCATCGATTCACGAGCTAGCGCAATGACGATCTCCCCAAGCAATCTGCCCGCATGGGCCACGTTTCTCAGGACGGCTCTTCTCGTCTGTATTCGTCTTAGCGGCCTCTTTGTCTTTGCGCCCGTCTTCTCGTCGCAGGCCCTGCCGGCAAAAGTAAAGAGTGTCTTCCTGCTGGTGCTCACCGCAGTACTTGCGCCAATCGCCGCCGCGCTGCCTGGTGCCCAGGTTGAACTCGGCTTCCGCAGTGTCATCGGCGAGCTTGGCGTATCGGCTCTCCTGGGTCTCTCTCTTGCGATGCTGAATGAACTGGCCTCGCTCGCCGGTCAGCTGCTGGGCTTGCAGTTCAGCTTTTCGCTGGTCAATCTGTTAGACCCAGACAGCAGCGTGCAGACACCACTGCTGTCGCAGATGCTGGGGCTTTTCGAGATCTCCGTGCTCCTGGCATCCGGGCTGCATCGAACCATGCTCGCCGCACTCCTCCACACGTTCGTTGTGGTTCCGGTTGGAGCCGGGCTAGCGCCGCGGAATGTCGGCCTCCCCTTAATCACCATCACCGGAGGCGTCTTCCTGGCAGCCTTCCAACTGGCGGCCCCCGTCATCTCCGCGACGATGCTGGTCGAGATCGGTGTGGCTCTGATGGCGCGCGTGTCTCCGCAGATGCCGGTGTTAGCACTCACTATTCCAGCCAAGACCGTACTTGGCTATGGCGTGCTGCTCGGCTCACTGGCATTGTGGCCGGCCTTTTTTGAGGCGCGCTTCGATGGCCTGCTCAACAGTGCGCAGGTATTGCTGCAGAATTTCGCCACCCATGCGTCATAGCCCCGCCTCGGGTCACGGGAAGGACGGAAGTCATGAGCACTGATCGGACCGAGAAGGCAACCCCGCGGCGGCGGCAGAAGGCGGCAGACGACGGGGACCGGCCGCGCAGCCGGGAGCTGCTCTCGGCTGCTGCGCTGCTGGCGGGAAGTCTCATGCTGGGTTCATCGGCACGCTCCTGGATACCGAGGTGGAAGGGTGTGTACCAACAGAGCCTCGGGCTCATGGCACAGCAGGAGAGCGGTGATGCGCTGAGCCTATCCATCAGAAGGCTGCTTACGTTCGGCGCCTCTCCTTGCCTGTTTGTCATGATGGCGGCAGTCGGCGGCAGCCTGGCAGTGGCGATGGCACAGAACCGCGGGCTGCGGTTCCACGCACAAGGAATCGCGCCAAAGTGGTCGCGGCTGAATCCGGCAGAGAACGCGAAGAACTTGCTCACTACACGTGCGCTGGTGCGGTTGGGAAAGTCGATGATCCCGGTCATTCTCCTGGCGCTGCAACTGGGCCGCTTCGTCAGTGCGCTCCTTGCTATGCCCGCCTTCAGCCTCGCCCGCTTCCCGGAGGCCTTCGCTGATGCGTACAGCCTGCTCGTGAACACGGCCTGGATCATGCTCGGCTGGTCGCTGGTCGACTACCTGGTCGAGTGGCGGCAGTGGGAGAGCCGTCTCAAAATGAGCAAGCAGGAGATGCGTGAGGAGTTCAAAGAGACAGAGGGGAATCCGCAGATGAAGGGCCGCATCCGCTCACTGCAGCGGCAGATGCGCCGGCGCATGCTGCGCGCGGATGTAAAGAAGGCCAGTGTGGTGATCACGAATCCAACGCACTATGCGGTAGCGCTCGCCTTCGACATGACAACCATGGAGGCGCCCAAGGTCCTCGCGAAAGGCCGTGATCTGCTGGCAGCCCAAATCCGTGAGGAAGCACGCTGGGCAGGTGTTCCGCTGGTTGAGAACCCACCGCTCGCGCGCTCGCTCTATCGTTCCGTGGAGCCTGGCCAGAGCATCCCGGCCGAACTCTATTCGGCAATTGCCGCCATCCTGGCCTATCTCTTTCGCCAGGAGGCAGAGGAGCGCATGCGCCACATGCATGAGCAGCATCGTCGCGCCAGCAACCAAAGCAGCGCGTCTGTTTTGCCTACGAGGGAAGTCGGGATGCAACCGAACCGCCATCCGCCTGCAAGCCAGATTTCCGATCAGGAGACTATATGAGTACGTCCTCTCCACTCGCCATGTCTACACCAGCAGTCCACGCCGGCAAGGCTTCCGCGTCCGGGACCGCATGGATGCGTTGGCTCGGTAGCATGCGCGAGTTCGCCGTGCCGGCTGGCGCCATCAGCATTGTCTTCGTCATGCTGATACCGCTGCCTTCGCTGATGCTGGATTTGCTCCTCGGCATCTCTATCGCGGTGGCAGTATTGGTGTTCCTTTCCGCAGTGCAAGTTCGTAAAGCGGTGGATTTTTCCGTCTTTCCCACCGTGCTGCTGCTGCTTACGCTGTTTCGGCTGTCACTGAACATCGCTTCCAGTCGTCGCATCCTGCTGCATGGAAGTGAGGGCACCGGGGCCGCGGGCAGCGTGATCGAGGCATTCGGGCAGTTCGTTGTCGGCGGAAACTACGTCGTCGGGTTCGTCCTCTTCCTGGCGCTGATCGCCATTCAGTTCTTGGTGGTCAGCCATGGCGCAGTTCGTACGGCAGAGGTGACAGCGCGCTTCACCCTGGATGCGCTGCCTGGCAAACAGATGGCCATCGACGCCGACATGAACGCCGGTCTCATCGACGAAGCGACGGCGCGTAAGCGAAGGGAGGCGGTCGCACGCGAGGCAGAGTTCTACGGTGCGATGGACGGCGCAGCCCGTTTCAACCAGCGGGATGCGATGGCCACCATTCTCATTACTGCGATCAACATCATCGCCGGCCTACTGATCGGCACACTTCAACAGGGCGTCGCGCTCAGCGAGGCGGTGAAGACCTACACGATTCTGACCGTGGGTGACGGTCTGGTGACCATGATTCCCTCACTTCTGGTTTCTGTTGCCGGAGGAATGGTGCTGACACGGGCCTCTTCTGCGGGTGCGCTCGGGGCGGAGCTGGGCGCACAGTTGCTGGGCCGTCCCGCCACTGTCTATATGTCCGGCGGCGTACTGGGCGTCATGGCGCTTGTCCCGGGCCTGCCCAAGCTGCCCTTTGTCCTGGTAGCGGCGGCTTTGCTGTTTGCCGGTCGACAGATAGCGCGCCGGAGCGCAGCGCCGGCGACGGACGCGGCAGGGGAGAGCGCCAAGAAGGAGGCGGCGCAGGGTGAGAATCTGGCCGGGCTGTTGCGCATGGACGAGCTGTCCCTCGAAATCGGATTTCAGCTCATCTCGCTCGTGGATGAGAAACAGGGTGGCCAGATGCTGCCCAGAATTCGCACGCTGCGCCGGCATCTCGCGACCGAGCTCGGCTTTGTTGTGCCCCCCATCCACATCGCCGACAATCTGCGACTGAAGCCGCGCGAGTACGTGATCTCGCTGCGCGGGGTGGAGATTGGACGATGGCAGATGGAAGGAAATCAGTTGCTCGCGGTCTCTGCGGACCCGCAGGCCCGTACGCTTCCCGGACGCGAGACGCACGAACCGGCTTTCGGCGTGAGTGCACGTTGGATCGCACCTACGCTGGAAGAGCAGGCGCTGGCCGCGGGCTATTCGGTCGTGGACTCCACCACTGTGGTAACGATGCACCTCTCCGAACTGGTGCGGCGGCACGCGCACGAGCTGCTCAGCCGTGCAGAGACAAAGCGGCTCATCGACACACTGAACGAGTCCCACCCCAAGCTCACCGAGGAGCTGATCCCCAAGATCATGACGCTGGGTGAGGTGCAGCGCGTACTACAGCAGTTGCTGCGCGAACAGGTCTCGATCCGAGATCTGGGAACGATTCTTGAAGTACTGGTCGAGGCGGCCCCGGCGAACAAGGCGTTACCGCACCTCGTGGAGCTCTGCCGTCAAACCATGGGCCGACGGCTGGTGCAGGCTCACCTGGATGCGGATGGTACTCTGCCGGTTCTTTTGCTCGACCCTGCCCTCGACGAAGAGTTGCAGGCCTGCTTTGGGGATGGTGGCCGCGTCCCGGGCGAGCGTAGCCCGATCAGCGCTCCCGTCGTGCGCCGCATCGCGGATTCTTTGAAACGGCTAAGCGGCGGCGCGGGTGCAACGGCATGGCCCGTGCTTCTGTGTCAGAGTCCGGCGCGATACCACATTCGCCGCTGGCTGGAACCGGCAGTGCCGCGCTTGACCGTGCTGGCACCTGCTGAAATTCCGGCCGACGTGCGTGTCCGCGCGCTCGGAACGGTTCGCTAGTTGAAAGCGCACCGGAGCACAGGAGCAGCGATGCAACGGAGAACTACGACGTCCCCACAACCCCGTGAACTGCCCGTCAGCCTCTCGGCATGGCCGGTCGCGTTCGCGTCAACGTCCACTGCGGCCGGTCCCTCGGCCCCGCCGGCCAGGACGAAAACAAAGCCTGGTGGTACCTCCATGCTGGGATCAACGCTGTCCGAGGAGAGCCTCCGCGAGCATCTGCCAATGGTGCGTTTTCTGGCCATTCGCATCCGCGAACGTTTGCCCCAGCAGGTGGAACTCGAAGACCTGATCAGCGCCGGGATCGTCGGCTTGCTGGACGCATTCCAGAAGTTTGACCTGGCAAAGAAGGTGCAGTTTCGCACCTACGCCCAGTTTCGCGTGCGCGGGGCCATGTTGGACAGCCTTCGCGCCTTGGACTGGGGGCCCCGCGACTTGCGGCGCAAAGGTCGTGCGGTCGAGGAAGCCATTCGCTCGCTCAGCTCGAAGCTGGGGAAGGCTCCTACAGAGAGTGAGATAGCCGAGGAGATGAGCCTCAGCCTGGGGGAGTACCAGCAGCTTCTTGGTGAGTTGTCTGGTTTGGAACTCAGCAGCCTGAATGCACTTCCCGCGGATGATAACGGGGTCGAAGCGCTCGCCTTGCTGCCTGCTGGGCCGGAAGACGATCCGTTCCTCCGCTGCCAGTCGAATGAGATGCGCAGCCTTCTGGCCGACGCTATTGAGGAGTTGCCGGAGCGAGAGCGCCTGGTGCTCACCCTCTACTACTACGAGGAACTCACCATGAAGGAGGTTGGCGCGACGCTCGGGGTTGTCGAGTCGCGTGTCTCGCAACTGCACTCCTCGGCCATGGCTCGGCTGCGTGTCGCGCTGGGCGCGAAAAGAGGCATTCACAGGGCGTGATTGGCACACCCGAGGGGAATCAACTGCAGAAGGAGAAGTAGAGGTTAGGAGATCGGGATGGACGCAAATGGTCTGGGCAGGTTGTTGGATATCGAGCTTGAAGCAAATATCCGCTTCGGATCGCGTGAGATGTCGCTAGCGGAGCTATTGGAGGTTGGGCCGGGTGCAGTGATTCCGCTGGATCGCCAAGTGACGGATCCGGTGGATCTCATCATAGGTGACAAGGTCGTGGCACGAGGAGAGGTGGTGCTGGTACAAGGAAAATTCGGGCTGAGGGTCACCGAGGTGGTATCCGGATGAATCGTACGGCTCAAGAGCCTGCATCCCCCATGCTTCTCCCAGCCAGCCTTCGCCGCTGGACCGAGACATGCGGGAATGAAGATTGTCGTACCGGGTGGCTGCAGCTCTGGCGCAGCCGCGCGCACCCGCGGTTCGAGGGTGGCTGGGCCTGCAGCTCTGCCTGTTTGGAGCAGATCATCGCTCGCTCCGTATGCGCAGAGGTGGAGAGCTGGGAATCGATCCGGACCGAGCGGGCACTCCGCATGCCACTCGGCTTGATCCTCCTCAGCCGGGGGTGGATCAGTCATGCTGAACTGCAGAATGCGCTCGCGGCACAGCGGCGAGCGCAGCACGGACGCATTGGAGAGTGGCTGCGGGACCTCTGCGGTATCTCGGAAGAGACGATTGCTAAGGCACTCGCCATCCAGTGGAGCTGCGCCGTACTGCCTGAGGGATGTGCCGGGCTGGAACTCGCGCGGAACCTGATGCCGGACTTTTTGCAACGCCGCTATGAGCTTCTGCCGGTGCGGCAGGGCTCCGACGGAGCTGTCTTTCTGGCGGGACGCTGTCGGGCGGAACGCGCCGCTGCCCGAGCCCTGGAACGAATGCTTGCGTGCCCGGTCAGCGTCGCATTCCTCGAGGACAGGACCTGGGAGCGCTCTCCTTCGGGCCAAGCCAATGAGAGCGATCTGCTGCCTCTCGAGACCGATGGTGCCGTGGCGACGATCGCTCGATGCATGGAGCGGGCCCAGTCAAGAGATGCCCGGCTCGTACGCATGCATGATCATCTCTGGCTGCGCATGTGGGTGCAGCAGCGGAATACCACAGAGCAGGTCCGCGACATCGTCCTGCCGCTTCGCTCATCTAGTGAGACAGCGGATCTGCTTAGAGCCGGTTAAGAAAAGTGTGCTTTTCGGACCGGGCCATTGGCACGTGCCGTGCATTGTCATGAGGCAGGAGAGCTGCAATGGATAGCGGATATTACGCGGCCTACTCTGCATTGCTGGCGCGCAACCAAGCCTTGGACACGGCCTCCAGCAATCTTGCTAACGCGAACACCAGCGGATTCCGCGCGCAGCGTCATTACTTCCGTGACGCCATCGCTGGCGAAGGAGCGGCAGACTCTCAGTTGAATGGAGCGGTGAATCACTACGGCGTGCTCGGTGGCAACCAGCTCGACCTCGGGCAAGGCCCCATAGTGAAGACCGGCGGCGCCACCGATGCAGCGATCCAGGGCCAGGGTTTTTTTGCGGTGCGCACTGCGCATGGCGAGCGCTATACGCGGGACGGGTCCTTTCAGCGGACGGCGGTGGGGCTGCTCGTCGACGGCGCCGGGGAACCCGTGCTTGACACCACTCACAATCCGATCACCACTCCCAATGGCAAGCTGGCCATCGGCAGCGATGGCGCTGTTTCGGTCGATGGCGGGGTGGTCGCGCAAATCGGTGTGTTTACCGCACCAGCGTCGGACTTCGTGCCAGAAGGCGCGAATCAATATCGCGTCACTGACGCAAGCACATTACGAGCGAGTCAGGGCTACTCAATTGTGCAAGGCGGGCTCGAAGGTTCAAACCAGGATGTGATTGGCGGCAGCCTGCAGTTGATGTTGATTCAGAGGCAAGCGGAGATGATGCAGAAGGCACTCTCCGTCTTTCACAACGATTTTGACCGGGCCGCGAGCGAAGACCTGCCAAAGGTCTAAGCCGGACTCGATCTTGAACAGCACGCCGCATGCGGCGGGAAGGAAACACCGATGATTCGCGCACTGTACACAGCGGCCAGCGGCATGAGCGCGCAGCAGCTCAACCTGGATACCATCGCCAACAATCTGGCGAACTCATCCACCGCAGGCTTTCGTCAGACCCGGATGCAGTTCCAGGACATGCTGTACCAGAACATGGTTACCCCGGGTGCCGCACAGAGCGCGCAGACGGTCTCCGCGGGCCTGCAGATCGGACTCGGCACCAAGACATCTGCGACTGAGGTCATCATGACCCAAGGGGATCTGAACCAGACCAACAACCCGCTCGATATCGCAATCGAAGGCTCAGGCTTCTTCCAGGTTCAGCGACCGGACGGCACCACAGCTTACACGCGTGCCGGCAGCTTCCACCTGAACAATCAAGGCGGCGTCGTCACCTCTGCCGGTGATCTCCTGCAGCCGCCGATCACCATCCCGCCAAACGCAACCGCGGTGACGATTACGCAATACGGCCAGGTGAACGCGACGTTGCCGGGGCAGCAAAATCCCCAGCAGCTCGGCCAGTTGCAGTTGGCAACTTTCCCGAATCCTGGCGGACTGGAAGCGGTGGGAGAGAACCTATTCCGCGCCACGCTCTCCTCTGGAGACGCCGTTACCGGGAACCCGGGTGGCACAGAAGGCCTCGGCCAGGTGCAACAGGGATATCTCGAGGGATCGAATGTCGACGTCGTGAGCGAGTTTGTGCAGATGGTCCTCGCGCAGCGCGCCTATGAGAGCAATTCAAAAGTCATTAAGGCTGCGGATGATATGTATTCGCAGGTGAACAACCTGTCTCGATAGGAACGCTCAGGAGCCACGGTGATAGTCAAAGGAAAGTGCATGAGGGCGGTCCTGTTCCTCTCGGGCCTATGTTTGTCCGCTGCAGCCTACGCGAGAGTGTTCGGTGCTGCAGACCTGAAGAGAGACACGGTCCAAGCCGATCCGATCTCCGGGCTGCGTTGGTTGCGTTTCGGAGACCCGTCCCATCCCGCCGCTCCACCGAAGCTAGCTCTTTTGCACGGCGACCACGGAGGGCCCAAGGGGGAGCGGCGGGATGTACTGGTTGCCACCAGATGTCTCTGTGTTCACGTGGGCGATCATCTCAGGCTGAATGCCCCGGCGACGTCGTTGAATTCCATGACTCTGGAGGCTGTGTCGTCCAACAACGCAGCTTGTGGCGGCCAGATCCGTGCACGTCTTGCGGTCACGGGGAAGCTCGTTGACGCCACAGTCACGAGCGCAGGCTCCGCAGTCTTCCTTGACGCGCCAGGAGCACTGCGATGACCCTGCGCCGTTTGTCCCTTGCGATCTGGTTACCATTCCTGCTCCTCGTCATCCTCGTCTTTCAGATCGCTAGCGCACATGGAGCGAAGATCCCTGGCAAGGCGGGAGCTCCCACCGGAGCGACGGAACAGGCTCTTGCAGATTACATCGCCCGCGTTCAACAACAGAGTGCGGCCGAGCCGCACACCATCGGCTCGATATGGAGCGACGATGGAGCCTTCACCCGGTTATCGAGTGACGTTCGTGCGATGCATGTCCACGATCTGGTGTCGATCGTTGTCGTCGAGACGCTGTCCGCCTCGACAGACGGATCGGTAAAGAATGCCCGAAGTTCGAATGCCAGCTCGCAGGTAGCCAGTCTGTTTGGAAAACTTTCGGCGTCGAACAGCCTGCAGAACCTGCTGTCACAGAACTCCGCGAGCGGGCTGACCGCGCAGGGCCAGAGCGTCACGAATTCCAGCTTGAACACGGTGGTCGGCGGCCAGGTGATGAGAGTGCTGCCGAACGGCGTTTTGGTCATTGAGGCGGAGCGTCAGGTTGCCTTCAACCAGCAAACACAGATGATCCGGTTGCGCGGGCTGGTACGGCCAAGCGATGTCAACGCCGGAAATCAGGTGCTCTCAACGGCCGTGACCGATCTCGAACTCGAGGTTGTGGGAAAGGGGATTATCAATGACTACACCTACCGGCAAAACCCGCTGGTCCGCTTGCTCGAGCGCCTGGTCATCTTCTAGCCGCCGCGGCTCGAGATCCGAACGTGGATCGGTCTTCATGGCGATTGCCTGCTTCCTCTTGGTGGGCCTTGAGTTTTCCTGCGCCGGGTCCGGAGAGATCGTTGCTGGAGCCTCTGGACACAGGGTGCGCGTGAAAGACGTCGCATCGATCGAGGGTGTGCGCGAGAATCAGCTCATCGGCTATGGCATTGTCGTAGGCCTGCATGGGACGGGTGACAGCCAGCAAACGGTGTTTCCGGTCCAGACGCTGATCTCGACCCTGCAACGCATGGGCGTGAATGTACCCGGCGCAAGCAGCGCCAACAGCCTGCGCGTGCAGAACATGGCGGCCGTATTTATCGCGGCGACACTTCCGCCGTTTGCGGAGCCTGGGACAAAGCTCGATGTCACGGCATCCTCCGCGGGTGACGCGCGCAGTCTGGATGGGGGACTGCTTCTGATGACACCACTCTATGGACCCGACGGGCGAATCTATGCACAGGCGCAGGGGCCGATCGTCCTTGGAGGCTATGCGGCGGCGGCGAATGGGAACGCGAAGATGATGAACCACCCGACCACTGGACGTGTTCCCGGCGGAGCGATGGTGGAGCGGTCGGTCCCGCTCGACCTGGCCCGACTCCCTACGCTTTCCATTCTCCTGAACGATGCGGACTTCCGGACCGCCCAGCGGATGGCGGAAGCCATCAATGCCGATCTGCACCGCCCGCTGGCGCATGCTGCAGACAGCCGGCGGGTCGATCTGCACCCCGAGACCGGAGAGGACCTGCCCGCGCTGCTGGCCAGGGTGGAAGCGGTGGAGATAGAAACCTATCCGCGCGCCAAGGTAGTAGTGAACGAGCGCACGGGGACGGTTGTCATCGGAGGTGATGTGCGGCTGCAGCCGGTCTCGATCCTGCACGGGGGGCTGGCTGTCAACGTGATTAGCGATGTGGCCGTGTCGCAGCCTGGGCCTCTCAGCAATGGAACAACCCAGGTGGTAGAGCAAACACGCGTCGACGCACAGGACAAGCCGGTAAACCGTATCGTGTTGAAGCAGGGCGCCACGGTTGACGATCTGGTGCAGGACCTGCAGTCCATTGGTGCCGGCGCACGCGACGTGATTTCTATCCTGCAGGCCATGAAAGAGGCCGGCGCGCTCGAGGCTGAATTGGAGGTTCTATGACGACCCTGCGCGCTGTGGAACCTTCGGGTGGGTCAACTACCTCGGTGAACCAGCCCAAGCTGGAGCACTCTGCACACGAATTCGAAGCCAGCCTAATGGCAGAGTTGCTGAAGCCCCTTCAGGAGGAGGAAAGCAACGACGGCGGGATAGGCAGTAGTGGAGCGCTGGCAGGGTTTGCATCAGAGTCTCTGGCCAAGGCGATCTCGGAGCATGGCGGATTCGGCATTGCTGATCGTATTCTGCATTCCTTCGCCGCTCACCAGACCTCTAGAACGGAGACGCCGGTTCGCGGCGGCTCTCCAAGACCCGGCTAAAGCTTCTCGTCCTGGTGCCGATAAGGTCTGCGAGGAGTTCTGGCTATGGACGTTCGCGATCGAAGTCCCTTGATACCGGCGATGGGAACCATGAGTACGGAGGCCCCAGGCGAGGTACGTAGAGCAATGTTCTCCTCCCCGGGAAGCTCAAGCGTTGCACCGGCGGCGGATCGCAGCGAGGTCAGTGCGATAGCGCGGACACTCGCAAGTGCGGCTGCACAGCCTGACGTTCGGCAGGAGCGTGTGGCCCAACTTCAGCAACAGATTGCGAGTGGAACATACACTGTGGCGCCACAAGATGTCGCAAGTGCAATTATGGGCACCGCAGGCAGCCACCTGAGCAGCTAAGAGAGCTCCGGCAGATGTTGGATGAAAAGGAGCCTTTGATGTACCTTGCGGCGGCCGACGTCGAACGCACTCTCGATCGCGTGCTCGAGGGATTGATTGCCATGGACATCGAAGTCATTGAGCCTCTCGCGCGATTCTGCGGCGATTGGCAGACCTGCGGCGTTCGGCTGACCATCTCGGCCCCCATGCATGCCCGGCTCTCCTGGAAGCTGCTACTACTTGAGCGTCTGCTTCGCCACACCCGGATCAACCTGAATGTGTTTGGGCTGGAGCATGTGGGTCGTTCTCCAGAGGAGAGCTATCGTAACCTTGGAGGTCCGGAATGATGGCCACATTGAGCCAGGCCTGGAACATTGCCACCGGCGCGCTTGCGTCGGATCAGGCGGCGATCTCCGTTGTGTCACAGAACATCGCAAGCGCAAACACGCTGGGCTATACAACCGAGACAGTGAAATGGGGAGCGGTGGATACGGTAACGGTCGGCTCCCAGTCTGAGCCGGCTGGCGTGGTCTTTCAAGGTGCGAGTTCGCAGCGGGATCGGGTGCTCAACCAGCGAATCGATCAGCAGTCCCAGGATCAATCGAATACGGCAGTCCGGCTGACTGCGCTCGATAATCTGCAATCGATCTTCTCTGGTGCGACGCAAGCGTCCGGAAGTACCGGCGGCGTCGCCGACATCGGTCAGCAACTCACTTCGTTCTTCCAGAGCTTTACGCAACTCTCGGCAGATCCCTCAAATCCCAGTCTGCGCAGTGCGGTGCTGAGTGCGGCGCAGGGGGTTGCTATCACATTCAACCAGGCCTCTTCCAGCCTGGAGCAGCAGCGTGCCGGTCTGGATCAGACGATCACATCGGCGGCATCCCAGGTCAATGCGCTGACAAAGGATATCGCTCATCTCAATGGCCAGATCGCCTCAACCAGTCCAAATGGAGATGCGGGTACGGTTGAGGATCAACGTCAGTCTGATTTGGAGCAGCTGTCGCAATTGGTTGGTCTCCACGTCATCACCAATGAGAACAATGGTCTGACGCTCACCACCTCGACTGGCGCCGTGCTGGTCCAGGGTAGTCAAAGCAATCAACTGCAGACCACACTTTCGGGCGGTGTGGTTCATCTTTCCCTTGCTGGCGCCGACCAAACTGCTGCACTCACGAACGCCGGCGGACAGATCGGCGGCACACTGCAGGCGAGAGATGTGGATCTTCCAGGCGCGATCGCTGCTGTCGATCAGATGGCGTGGAGTGTTGGTAGCGCGGTGAATGCGCAGCAGGCGGCGGGTGTGGATGCCACGGGAGCCAGCGGTGCATCGTTGTTCAATCTCGGCAGCAGTGCGCCGGGATCAGCGGCAAATATCTCGGTCTCCTTGACCGATCCGAATGGAATTGCCGCATCCGCATCCGGGGCAGGCTCACTCGACGGGTCAAATGCTTCCGCGGTTGCCGCCATCGGCTCCAAAGCAATCGTCTCCGGAGCGACTCCCACCGCCGCTTACAGTGCCCTCGTCGGGAGTATAGGGACGGAAGTGAGTGCGTCAACGACGACGCAGGCATCGCAGAACGCGTCACTGCAGCAACTGAAGTCACAACAGAGCGCGCTCTCCTCGGTCAATCTGAACGATCAGGCAGCCCTCTTGCAGACCTACGAGCAGGCTTACCAGGCGTCCTCGAAGGTGTTCACCATCCTGAACACCCTGATCGCGAGCGCTATTAACCTTGGGACGGAGACGCCGGTCGCATAGGCGGCGAGTGCATCAGCATGAGAGTCGACCCGACTTATATACAGCAACTTACGGCCGCACTATCGCAGAGCACCGCGCAGCAGCAGCGGATCTCAAGCGAGATCTCGAGCGGCATCCGTCTGACGGGTCTGGGCGACGACCCCGCGGCCGCTGCGCAGAACGTGCAGCTCTCTGCGCAGATTGCGGCCGACAACAGCTTCACGCAGACCGCCACGACGACCACGTCTCGCATGCAGGTGGCGGACTCCACATTGGCCTCGGTTGTGGATCAGATTAACTCTGCGATCTCCGTTGCCACTGCTGGGAACAATGGCACGAACACTGCGGCGAACCAGGCAAGTGTCGCCCAGGCGTTGACAAGTGTTCGCGACGAAGTGCTCGGGTTGGCGAACACCAGCTACGGTGGGCAGTACCTCTTTTCCGGCAGTCAGAACGGAGCCGCGCCCTTCCAGCTAGATCAGTCAACGAGTCCGGCGACCGTGACCTACGCGGGAGACTCGCGAGTGAACTACATCACGACGCCCGGGGGGCAGTCGATTGCTACGAACGTTCCGGGAGCGCAGATCTTCACCGCGTCCGGTACCAGCCTGTTGGGAACACTGAACTCATTGATCGATGGGTTCACCACTGGAAATACTGCTTCGACTACCGCCCTGACTTCGCAACTGACGGCGGCTCTCTCACAGGTGAGCTCGCAACGCTCGTCGCTGGACAGTGCCATCAACCGAATGCAAGCAGCATCGTCCTACGCGACGCAGGAACGTACACAGCTCACGGTGAACCAGACGAACCTGCTGCAAACCGATCTTCCCGCCGCAGCGACGGCCCTGTCTACCAACCAGACACAGCAGTCGGCTCTCGAGTCCGTCATTGTGGCGCTCGAGAAGCAGGGGACGCTGTTCGATCGAATGTAGAGCGCGCTCGGCGACCCTATACTGTGACCGGAGGTCCGGTTGTGGGAAACGCCATCCAGTTCCTCTGGAATGCGACTCGCGGGCACCGCTTTCGCCCATGGCGCAGCGATTACCTCCGCTGGCGAATCGAGACCTATACCGGCCGACAGGCGCACACCATCGGTGCCGCGGACTTTTTCCGCTTCGTTTGGCGGGAGAAGTGGAATCTGCTTCGCTTCCTCCACTGGGCGGGAGAGTTGCACCAGCGCAATTAGACTAGCCGGGAGTGCGAACCGCCGTCGTGGCAGCCCGTCACGCCCTGCTTGCTTGGAAACAGACGTCCCGAAAGTTAGTATTGTCCCGACAGTATTGTCCCCTGCGAGATCACGATTTGCGGGCGAGCCGTGGGCGCCTCCGGCAGCTTCTGTCATTTTCGAGTCAGGCCGTGGATGACTCGCATCTATCTACGAGACCATCAGGAGATCACCCCCGGCCTTCTGCACATCTGCCGTGGCCGGGTCCCGCGAATAGGAGCAAGCGCAAAGCATGGCGGCGGCAGCAGCAACGACACCGATGACAACCTGGAAGCCCAGGACAAATCCATGGGTGATCGCTGCAACGGTAGCGCTGGCAGCCTTCATGGAGGTGCTTGATACCTCCATTGCGAACGTCGCTCTGCCGTACATCGCCGGAGGACTGGGCGCCAGCCGCGACGAGAGCACCTGGGTCCTGACCACGTACCTGGTCGCCAATGCGGTCGTGCTGCCGATGGGCGGCTGGGCGTCGAGCGTCATCGGCCGGAAGAACTTCTTCATGCTGTGTCTGATGATCTTTACCGGCGCATCCTTTCTTTGCGGGCTGGCTCCTTCGCTGGGAATGCTGTTGCTGTTCCGCGTCCTTCAGGGCGCGGGCGGCGGCGGACTGCAACCCATGGCGCAGGCCATCATGGCCGACTCTTTCGAGCCCAGCAAACGCGGCCTCGCATTTTCTCTCTACGGGCTGGTCGCCGTGCTGGCGCCTTCGATCGGACCCACTGTCGGTGGCTGGCTGACTGACAATTACAGCTGGCACTGGATCTTCTACATCAACATTCCGATCGGCATTGTGACGCTCTTCCTGGTGCAAAATGTTGTCGAAGATCCGCCATATCTGAAGCCGGATCGCTCGAGGCTCTGGCAAATCGATTATGTGGGCGTCATTCTGCTTGTCATCTCGATGGGCTCGCTCGAGATCACTATGGACAAGGGCGAGGAGTGGGACTGGTTTGCCTCCAGATGGATCAGGTTCTATGCGTTGACTTTCGCTATCTCCTTCGTAAGCCTTATCTGGTGGGAGCTGCGCGGCACCAAGACGCCGATAATGGAGATGCGTCTTTACAAGTACAAGAACTTCGCCGTGTGCTCGTTCCTGATGCTGATGACCGGAGGCATCCTGAACGCCTCCACTGTGCTGCAGCCGCAGTTCACACAGCAACTGCTGGGCTATACGGCAACCATTGCTGGACTGGCGCTCTCTGGGGGTGGCTTGGTTCTGATCTTCGTGATGCCTCTGGCGGGCCTCGCCGTCTCGCGCTTCCCGGCACGTAACATCATTGTGTTCGGCTTCACCTTGTTCGTGGTGGGGTATGCCTATTCGGCCCTGCGCTTGAACCTCGGGATGAGCTTCGGCTTCGCGTCCTGGCTGCGCGTGGTGCAGGTGGCAGCCATCCCGTTCGTCTTTATCTCGGTCACGACAGCAGCGTACTTCGGCATTCCGCGGGAACTGAACAATCAGGTTGCCGGCCTTATCAACTTTGCCCGCAACATAGGCGGGTCCATCCTGATCTCGCTGACGAACGCCTTTGTCACGGAGAGCGCTGCCTTTCATCAAGCGAACTTTCTGCAGCAGCTGCATCCCGGCAATCCCGCATACCAGCAGCGTCTGCAAGTGTTCACGGGAGCACTCACTCGTCACCTGGGCCCAACCAACGCCGCGGCTGGGGCGGCCTCCCGGATCTACACGTCTCTCCTGGCGCAGACGGAGGCGCAGGCGTATGTGGATGTGTACTTTACGCTTGCGGCGGCCTCCGCCATCATGGTCCTGCTCACCTTCCTACTCGACCGCAACGATCCCCGAGCGGGCGCCAAGACCGAGATCGCCGTCCACTGACACGCAAGCTCAAACCAGTGTTTGCGCACCGTTCGCCTGTTCCTCAAATGCCAGCTATGTTACTCTTAAGCCATACACTTAGAGAGTGGAAACGACTGAAAGAGTAGAGAGGTAAGCGTGCTGGCAACAGAGAAAAAGAGCGAAGTCATCTCCCGCTTCCGGACCCACGAGTCCGACACCGGGAGCCCCGAAGTACAGATCGCGATCCTCAGTGAGCGCATCGGCGAGCTCACGGAGCACTTCAAGACGCACAAGAAGGATCACGCATCCCGCCGTGGTCTCCTGATGCTGGTAAGCAAGCGGCGCCGTCTTCTGAATTACCTGAAGACCAGCGACTCCGTTCGCTACCGCGATGTCATCGGTAAGCTCGGCATCCGCAAGTAAGTCCCTGGCCTTGCCTTCGCACCGCACGTTCCTCAAGAAAGCGACTTGGCATTGGGCTGCGACAGCTCGCAGCTCGAACGCCGAGCCTCGCTATTCCGGGCTTCCGCTCGCCGCTACGGTTGAGATGAGGAACGTGTGACGCCAAACCCACGCCCGCTCGAAGCTCCACTTCGAAGGGGGCTTCGTGCTACCTCGCCTGGAGTCACCCCACCCTCGGCGCCGCACAGAAAATGAGGATCCCATGAAACAAGAAGTTTCCGTTGAGCTTGCCGGTGGCAAGCGACTGACCTTTGAAACAGGCCGCATGGCCAAACAGGCGCCCGGCGCCGCTCTCGTTACCCAGGGTGACAGCGTTGTGCTTGTCACGGCAGTTGCGTCGGCCGAGCCACGGGAAGGCATCGACTTCTTTCCCCTTACCGTGGATTACCGCGAATACACCTACGCCGGCGGCCGCATTCCCGGCGGCTTCATCAAGCGCGAGGGCCGTCCCAGCGAGAAGGAGATCCTGACCTCGCGCCAGATCGACCGTCCGATCCGCCCGCTGTTCCCGGAGAACTTCCGCAACGAGACACAGGTCATCGCATTCGTTCTCTCGGCTGACAGGGAAAATGATCCGGATGTCATCGGCATCAATGGAGCCGGCGCTGCGCTTGCGCTCTCCGATATTCCGTTCAACGGGCCAGTCGGCGCCGTCCGCGTCGGCCGCTTGAATGACCAGTTCATCGTCAATCCCACCTATGCCGAGCGGCATGAGAGCACGTTGAACATCATGGTCGTCGGCACCAAGGACGGCATCGTGATGGTCGAGAGCGGCGCCAAGGAAGTGAGCGAGGAGCTGGTCGCCGAAGCTATCGAGTTCGGTCACGGAGAGATCAAGAAGATCGTCGCCGCTATCGAAGAGCTGGTTGCAAAGGCAGGGAAGCCGAAGCGCCACGTTGCAGAGCTCGAGACGGATCATGCATATGCAGCAGAGCTTGAGGCGAAGGTGGGTGATCGGCTGCGCGATGCGCTCGATACCAAGACTCATCCGAAGGCCGAGAGCTATGCGCT
>JAOAPJ010000039.1 GCA_025462805.1 Acidobacteriaceae bacterium | reverse complement strand
TTGAGCGCTCTGCTGGAAGTGGCGCGGGTGGAGACGCTGCCCTATCGCAATGCGGTTGAGACGGCGATGCACCCGCAGAGCGGGGTGGAGATGCTGGTGCCCGCGTCGATCGGCGACTACAGCGACTACTACGCGTCGATCTTCCATGCGACGAATGTGGGCAAACTCTTCCGGCCGGACAATCCCCTGCTGCCGAATTACAAGTATGTGCCCATTGGCTATCACGGACGAGCGTCGTCCATTGTGGCCAGTGGGACCGGAGTGCGACGCCCGCGCGGGCAGGCTGCAGGCACTGGTGGTGAGGCGCCGACCTTTGGCCCAAGCCGGCTGCTGGACTACGAACTGGAGATGGGCGCCTTTGTCGGCACCGCGAACCCGCTGGGAGAGGCGGTAGGGATCGACGAGGCGCGTGAGCATCTGTTCGGCCTCTGCCTGGTGAACGACTGGTCGGCACGAGATATTCAGGCCTGGGAGTACCAGCCGCTGGGGCCGTTCCTGGGCAAGAGCTTCGCTACGACCGTTTCGCCATGGGTGGTGACGCTGGACGCGCTGGAGCCCTTCCGCGTGCCGGCTTTTAGCCGCCCGCCGGAGGATCCGGCGCCGCTTGCCTATCTGAGCAGCAGCGACGACCAGCGCCGCGGCGGTTTTGACGTGCAGCTCGAAGTGCTGCTGGAGACACCACGCATGCGTCAGGCGGGCGAGCCGGCATTCCTGCTGAGCCGCAGCAACGTGCGCGAGCTTTACTGGACGCTGGGCCAGATGGTGGCACACCACACCAGCAACGGCTGCAATCTGCGGACGGGCGACCTGCTGGCAACGGGCACGGTGAGCGGTTCGGCGACCACGGCTCGGGGCTGTCTGCTGGAGATCACGGCGCGCGGCGCGCAGCCGCTGGTGCTGCGCAACGGGGAGACCCGCAAGTTCCTGGAGGACGGCGACACGGTCATCCTGCGCGGCTACTGCCAACGCGAGGGCGTCAGGCGCATCGGCTTCGGCGAATGCCGCGGAACGGTGCTGCCAGCGCGGTGAGCTGTGTTGTTCCTACTGGAAGTCCGGCTTGAGGAGCGGCAGCGGTCTGGCCCAGAAGATGATCTCGCCGGGCGCGGCGGTTGCCGTGCGATCGCTGCAGAGGTTCCGGGCGACGAAGCCTCTGCTGCGCGCCTGCTGCGCCTCGACGGCGACGACCGGCCCGCTGCAACTGAAATAGGCCAGGCGATTGGCGTCACCGTAGTCCTTGAAGGCAGGGCGCACGGTAAAGTTGACGCCTCCGGGCAAGGGCGCCATTTCGCCGCGGCCCTTGCCTCCGACGTAGACGATGGATTCCTCGGCATCCGCATCCCACTCGACCAATACGTTCTGGTGGCTCATGGGGCCACCGGTGTCTGCGTTGAGGATGCGGATGATGAGACGGTCCGCCCTGGCTCCCGGAATCAGGAGCAATGCGGCGGTGAAGGTGAGAACCAACCGCCTAGCAGAACAGAGTCCACTGATGACTCCAAAGGGTGCAGGCAGGATCCCAAACTGAGTGGCAGTCGGCTTCATTCGATCGAGATGCACGCTGCTGTGGACTGATCCCGGCAATGCGGAACATGTGCGGCGTGCTTGCCTCGATGATCCATGGCCGGCAGCGATTCTGTTCTCACACAGAAGTGCAGGCGCATCCCACGAGGGTTGCGCTGCCGCGTCATTTTGGGAAAGTGAGTGCCGCCACATAAGGCGTTCGGAAGCCTGGGACGGTGTCGTGCGTCTACGGACTGCTTCTACCAGGATTCAACTGCGGCATCGCAGAGACCCACCAGTCGCTATTCAGCCGGGTCATTGATCTGATCGCATGAATGGCATTCGCCTGCTCCGCAGAACCGGCTGGGACCATGCGCATCTGGTCGTCATTCAGCGAATCTCCGGTGAACACATAGCCGGCTGTCTTATTCCAAACTGTGTAGTGGTTGTCCTGCTCAAAGCCTTCGGCGCCCAGGTAGTCGCCAGCCCAGAGGAATACCTTGCGATGACTTTCCTCGACATCCCACACCGGCCGGCCCTGCTCAAACCCGCGGCCCGATTCAACGCCGAGGAGATCCAGGATGGTAGGCGCCAGGTCAATGTGGGAGGTCACCCCATGGATGGCTTGGCGGGTCTCAAGAACCTTGGGCGCATAGATCAGCAGCGGAACATGAAAGGAGTAATCCGGCAATAAGCCGTGAGGATCAAATTCCGGGTCTTCCGTTGCGGTCCGTATCCCGTGGTCTCCGGTCACGAGGATGATGGTTCGATCGATCCGTCCATCCCTGGTGAGTTGCTCCACGATCTGCCCGAGCCACTTATCCTGCAGCCTTAGCAAGGCCCGCGCGCGCTCGCCGAGCGGCGTTCTTGCATCGTCGTGCACGAGGTCCGGCCATGGCGCGTGACCAATCTGCGGTGAAAACACGGCAAGATAGCGCCTGCCTTGTTGCGTCTCATGGTGCGCGTCTCGCATGAGGGCATGTAAGGCCTCCGTATCACGGCGCAGGACATCCTGGTAATACTTCCGTCCCACCGGCTCCGAGCCCGAAATCAGCTCACTGGTGAAGATCGTATGAAATCCGAGCGCAGCGTACATCGCATCTTCGAAGTGAGTCTCGAAAGCATGTGGCACATAGTAGGAAGTGTCGTAGCCAGCCGATGAGAGGGCCCGCACCAGGGCCGACGCCTGCTTCGGTGCTCCGCCAAAGAACAGCGGATTGGGCGGATACATGGACGTGAGGATCGAGAAGGTGGCCTTGGCGGTGTAAGGAAAGGTGGAGTAGTGCGACTCCCCTATCCATGAATGCGCCGCCAGCTGGTTCAACGTGGGCAGGTCGTCCAAAGAATGGAACGAATCGTACCTGGATGGCGCGGTCTCCAGGACAAACACCAGGACGTCATAGTCCCGAGCCTTTGCCCAATACTGTTTGCCGATTGGACCGGAGCCCGCGACAGCGGCGTACTCCTGGTGCAACGCCTCGCTTGAACGTATCTGCGCCGCGGTGCCCACATCGTCGTTGCCGAAGATGGTCGCGGAGAAGATTGCAGGGATGGCAGCACGGCCGAGCCATGTTCGCGCCAGGGCGCCGGCCATGCCTAGCGAGCCAAAGAGCGCAGCACACACCATCAGCGCAAGTATGCCGCGCGTCACCCATCGTTCGAGCAGCGGTCTGCTCGCGATGAGGTTTCGCGTGGGGTGAAGAAGGATGCCTGAGAGGACCACGGCCCCCACGAAGATGGCCCACTTCGCAAAGGTGAACCTGCCCGCGTATTCGCCGATGAAGTGGGGATGATGAATGCCCCAATAGATCAAGTCGTACACCAGATACCAGGGTATGAAATGGCCCACATTGTTGAGCGCTTCCATCTGGAAGAGAAGCATGGTGGCCAAGGAACTGCTAACTAAAACGATCGAGACCGACCATAGCTTTCTGGGTAATAGCATCAGTCCGAGAACGAACACCGCTGGCACTATGGCAAACCCTATCAGGCAGTCGGACGCATAGAGTGTGGCTCGCTCTAAGACGGAGAAGTGCGCCGCGGCCGGGGAGGTGCTTGCACGATGGAAGGCGTGGGCAAGGATCCGCCACTGCTTTTCACCGAGGATGGCGTGCTTGGCATAAATACCCAAGAGAGCAACGGGGAGCCAGATAGTTGTCAGTAACAACCGGTCGAGAACACCGCGATAGATATGGTTCGCTCTCTGGAGAGCGGAAGGTAGATAGGGGCTTGTTACCGGAACTTCGAGAGTGTCTCTTGGCAACGGCATGGCCCTCGGGAGCTGTAGCCGGTGATTTTAGGGTCCAGGTATATGTCTGGTAAAGGCTAATTCACCCCTGCAACGCCTGAATCCGTCTTATGGTTCCGCATTGGAGAAGCATG
Source organism: Acidobacteriaceae bacterium (assembly GCA_025462805.1). Next base: position 330 of record JAOAPJ010000039.1, on the reverse strand, counting down.
ATCGCCATTCATTTCCCAGTGGACGCGGCAGAGGATATGGGGGAGAGAGGCCGGACGGCATGTGCTCGCTTATCGCCGGCGTGCCGCACGTCCCCGATCGGCCGATTGGAGTTCTGTGCCACCGTATGTGGAAAGCGCTCTAGAAGCGGGCGACGAGCATCTTCTCTTCGGTCATGGACGCGATGGCGAAGCGGATGCCTTCACGGCCCACGCCGCTTTCCTTCAGCCCGCCGTAGGGCATGTGCTCTCTGCGCCACAGTGTTGATTCATTCATGAGGACCGCTCCCGCCTCGATCTCCCGGAAGGCCTGCATGATGCGGTTCCAGTCGC
>JAOAPJ010000023.1 GCA_025462805.1 Acidobacteriaceae bacterium | reverse complement strand
GCGCCGATTTCGGCGAATCCGCGAAAGTAGGCGGTATCTCCGGAGTAGTAGAGGCGTTGGGCGCCGCCTTCGACGACGAAGCCGCCATAGCCGCGGTGGCCGTCCATAAACCAGCGCGTGCCCCAGTGGCGCGCGGGGGTGTGGGTGATGGTGAGTCCGGCGATGGTGGTGTGCTCCCACCAGTTGAGCTCGATGATCCGGGAGAAACCCAGGCCTTGCAGCACGTCGGCGACATCCTTGGGCACGATGGCGACGGGCGCGCGGCCGGTCTTGCGGCGGGTGGCGCGGACGATGCGGCGCAGGGACGGCCGGTTGAGGTGGTCCATGTGGGCATGCGAGAGCAGGACCAGGTCAATGGGTGGGAGGTCCCGGATCTGCACGCCGGGGCGGCGCTGGCGGCGCAGCAGGATGAGCCAGTTGGTGAAGACTGGATCGAAGAGCAGATTGCGTCCGCCGGCCTGGACGAGAAAGGACGAGTGGCCAATGAAGGTGATTCCGAGCTGGTCCGGGCTGACAAGCCGGGGCTGACGAGGGGTGCCGCCCATCGGGGTGACGGCGGAGCGCCAAAGGAGGTTGCTGGTGTAGCGCAGCCTGCGCCGGATCTCTGCCGATTTCGCCATCGGGTCTGGCTCTCCTGGGGTTCCGCTGATTAGATGTGCCAGCATCGAGGATCGTTACAACGTGTCGGCGTGCGATCCGCGCACGCATTCGGTCAAGGCGAGTAGACCCAGAACCAGCATCGTGAATCCTAGGAGAAATCAGGGTGCGCATTCAGACAACTTTGCAGCGAAAGGTACTCACACGTGTTGCAGACACCGCCGGCCATTCATCGTTTCGAGAGCCTACTCAACCTGATGTATCTCTGTGACCGGGAGGCGGGGAGCCCGCCAAGGTCCGGGAGTACATGCGCCAGGCCCAGGCACATCTCGACGCTGATTGAGATGCAGGGTCTGCGCGGGAAACCAAACAGGAATACGGCCGTAAGGCGAGCTGAGATCTGCAGCGGCCCGCCTGAGTGGCGGGGAGTTCACGACTGATTCTCCCAAGGTGGGCCGGCGCTAGCCGGCGCGAGTGCAACCCCTAGCAGGGCGCGAGAATCCCAAAGCGGGTTGAAAGAATGACTCCTACTTTTGCGTATAGGATGAGGCCGAGGCAGCGTGAAAGAATCCAAAGACCTGATCGAACCTGGCGGGGCTAACCGGCAAGTCCGCCGAGCGTCCCCGAACAGTTCCGTCGCGCCTGGTGCCGCGCGTATTCGGACCGGCATCACGGGTCTGGACGACATTCTGGGCGGGGGCCTGCCGCAGGGGCATCTGTATCTGGTCGAGGGCGATCCGGGAACGGGTAAGACGACGCTGGCGCTGCAATTCCTGCTTCAAGGTATTCGTAACGGAGAGCGTGTCATTTATGTAACGCTCTCGGAGTCGCGGCGGGAGCTGGAGCAGGTAATGCAATCGCACGGCTGGACTATCGACGGGCTGCAGATCTACGAGATGGTGCCGCCAGAGGACGATCTGACCCCGCAGGCGCAGTATACGGTCTTTCATCCTTCGGAGGTAGAGCTCTCGGATACGATCACAGCGATCCTGGAGCAGGTGGACGCGACTAAGCCGCAGCGGGTGGTGTTCGATTCGCTGTCGGAGCTGCGCATGCTGGCGCGGGATCCGCTGAAGTACCGGCGGCAGATCCTGGCGCTGAAGCGCCATTTCGCGGGGCGCAATTGCACGGTGCTGCTGCTGGACGATCGCACGGCGGAAGGGAGCCAGGATCTGCAGTTGCAGAGCATTGCGCACGGTGTGTTGATGATGCAGAGCCTGGAGCGGGATTTCGGGATCAAGCGGCGACGCATGGAAGTGCGCAAACTGCGGGGCTCCTCATTCCGCGAGGGGTATCACGACTACACGATGGAGACGGGGGGCATTTCGATCTATCCGCGGCTGATCGCCGCCGAACACAAGCTGGGCTTCCAGCACAAGAGCGTCGCCAGTGGATTGCCGAAGCTGGATGAGCTGTTCGGTGGAGGGATTGATACGGGCACGAGCACGCTGTTCATGGGGCCGGCGGGGTGCGGGAAATCGACCGTCGCGCTGCGCTATGCGCTCTCGTCGGCGCAACGCGGGGAGAAGGCGGTCATCTTCACCTTCGATGAGGCGATCGCGACGATCCAGCGGCGGGCCGAGGGCCTAGGAATGGATCTGTCGCCTTGCCTGGAGGAAGGCACACTGGAGATCCGGCAGATCGATCCAGCGGAGCTGGCGCCGGGGCAGTTCGTCTCCCAGGTGCGCGCTCTGGTGGAGAAGGAGACCCTGCGCGTTCTCGTGGTCGATAGCCTGAACGGCTTCCTAAACGCCATGCCGCATGAGCAGTTCCTCTCCATGCAACTGCATGAGCTGCTCTCCTATCTCGGCCAGCAGGGCGTTGCGACCATTCTCACCATGGCGCAGCATGGCTTTATCGGCAACATGGAGTCACCGGTCGATGTGAGTTATTTGGCCGATACGGTGCTGCTGTTCCGGTACTTCGAAGCGGAGGGCGCGATCCGCCAGGCGCTTTCGGTGATCAAGCGGAGAAGCGGCCCGCATGAGCGCACCATACGGGAGTTGATTTTTAAAGATGGGAAGCTTGCCGTCGGGAATCCTCTGACCGAATTTCGCGGGGTGCTGACCGGGGTGCCGACCTTGGCGGGCGAGGCACCGACGGTGGAGAACTCCGCTGGCAGTTGAGACGGCAGGCACACGCGATGACCTGCGCACGATCGTGGTCACCCCGACAGGCAAAGATGGGCGGTTGATTGCGAGTCTGCTCGAACGACTCTCGATAGCCTGTCATAGCACGAACAGCATCAGCGAGGCGTGCAGGCTGATTCGTGAGGGAGCGGGTGCGGCCATCTTAGCCGAGGAGGCCTTCCATGGCGATTCCATCCATTGCCTGCTGGAGGTGCTGCACGAGCAGCCCTCCTGGTCCGACTTTCCGCTGATCCTGCTGACGGTGAGCGGCCGCGTGACGGTGGAGAGCGAGCGTCTGCGCGAGCTGAGGCGTCCACTGGGGAATGTGCTGCTGCTGGAGCGTCCAATCCGGCCGGAGACGCTGCTGAGCACGCTTGAGATCGCGCTGCGCGGGCGGCAGAGACAGTACCAGATCCGCGACCAGATGCAGCAGTACGCGCGGGCGCAGGAGGCGCTGCTTCGCTCTGAAAAGCTGGCAGTGACCGGACGGCTGGCGGCGAGCATTGCACACGAGATCAACAATCCACTGGAAGCAGTGACCAACCTGCTTTACCTGATGCACGAGGATCTGTCGCCGGAGCAGTTCAAGCGTTATCTCGCGGAGGCCGAACAGGAGTTGGCGCGGGTGACGGAGATCACCAAGCAGACGCTTCGCTTCTATCGGGAACCGTCGCAGCCATTGGAGACGAGCGTGCCCGGAGTACTCGACTCGGTGCTGAAGCTGTATGGGTCGCGGCTGATGGCAGCCGGTGTAACGGCGCAGCGTGAGATCCGGTGCGCATCGGCGGTGGTGTTCTCGACTCCAGGAGAGCTGCGGCAGGTCTTCGCCAACATCATCGGGAATGCGATCGATGCCATGCGGAGAGGCGGCAAACTGCGGATCCGCATCTCGGAGATGGAAAGCATGGGCCGCAGCAGCATACGGATCACGATCGGCGATACAGGGTCAGGTATCCCGCGCGAGGTGCTGCCCACCATCTTCGAACCGTTCGTGACGACGAAGGGCGAGACCGGGACGGGGCTGGGGTTGTGGGTGACGTCCGAGATTGTGAGGAAGAACGGCTGGAGGATAGGGGTGCGAAGCAGCAGAGGGCCAGGCGGCAGAGGTGTGGGCCGGAGCGGCACTGTGTTCTCGCTGGTGATCCCGAAGGTCGATCGGCAGTAAGCGCCTGGTGATCGCTAAGGCCCCATGTTGGTCGGATTGCAGGGATTGGCGGTGTTCGCCGAGGGGGGGCTGGGAGGCGTCTTCCAGGGAACGCCGGTGAAGTCGAAGAAGTTGAGCAGGTTGGGCTGCGCGGCATCGCGGGCGGTGAGGTGCGCAGTGCTCGAGATGAAGCGGTTCTCCACGAACTTGATCACGGCGGTGTGGTCCATGGGTATGTGAGAGACATAGTGCCGCCGGGCGAAGGGCGAGATGACGATGTTCGGCACACGGAATCCGAGCTGGGCGGCGAAGCCCTTTACGGCGGCCGCATCGCCGGAGTGAGCGCCCGGAGTATTTGCTCTCAGGTCGCAATGCGCGGTGGCCAATGTGCCCGAGGGCGGCAGGCAGGGCTTGTAGGCATCGGGATTGATGGCGATGGAGGAGATGTCCGGGATGGGTAGAAGGCCGGGGCTGGTCTTGTCATTTGAGTGGCTGGGCACGGGCGGGACGTGATCGTAGGG
>JAOAPJ010000017.1 GCA_025462805.1 Acidobacteriaceae bacterium | reverse complement strand
GATTTGCCTTGCGAGCACCCATCGCCTTCTCGGTCCAGTCCTGTGCCTGCTGCAGATCAGCCTTCCGCGCGTCGTCGTTCCCGCACTCGATCTCGGCCTTACGGCGATAGGCAAGGTTGATGTACGCCATCGCGTCCTCGTAGGAAGGACGGAGGTCGATTGCCTTGTGCAGGTGATCGAGCGCTTCATCGACCAGCGGACCGTTCTGCTCTGCGAGTTGGGTGCAGATCTTCTTCGGGATCGCGCCGTCTGCCGCTTGCTTTTCGGTCAGGCTGTGGTCGGACAGAAACTGAAGTGCGTTCTTGCGCGCCCTGCCCCAATCAATGACTCCGATAGTGTAGTAGGCCTCCGGGTCCTTGGGATCGACCGCGAGCACCTTCTGCTGCCAGGCTTTGGCGTCATCAGCCCTGTTCATCGAGAAGTAGATGGAGGCAATGCCCTTGATGGCAGTGACGTTGTTCGGATCAACCTGAAGGGCGTCTTTATACGCCGCGATCGCGTTGTCCGCTAGCTTCTTGTTCGAAGGGGTGTCAGAGTTGGGCACGACCTGCTGCGCGTAGGCCGTGGCCAGATACAAGTGGGTCATTTGCAGCGATGGATCCAGATTGACCGCAGTCTGGAAGTGCTCGATGGCCTCCTCATACTTGGCGTTCTTGTAGGCTTGGACTCCCTTGTTGAGCTGATCGCGCGCCTTAAGCTTGCTGCACCCAGTGGTGGCGAGGAGCATCGACAGGCTGGCAACTGCCGGCATCCACACTCTTGCGATACGCATCATTCTGCTTCAATTCTCCTTGAAAAGGTGCCAGACCGCGGCGCGTTGTTGGGGTCCGTTTCCTGGGCAGGGAAGCTAACTTTCTCTGCGCAGTGATTGTAACTGTTTTCTTCGACCCTGCAAGGCCTGTGCACCAAGAACAAAGCCGCGGCCCTGGGAGGCCGCGGGCTGGAAGCGGCGGGATAACCTTACTGACCCGCCTCAATCTTTGGGGTGATCAGACCGACGTGATCGACGCCGGCGCCCTTCGCGATGTCGATACCGTTGGCCACTGGACCAAAGTCGAGGTCCTTGTCAGCCTTGATGAACATCACCTTGGTAGCGCGGGTAGCGAAGATGGACTGCAGTTTGCCGGCGATATCCGCCTTCTGCACATCCTGGTCGTTGATCTTATAGGCTGGCTGACCGGTCGGCGTGTGCATGATCTGCAGCACGATAGCCGTGTCGTTTTCCTTCTGTGGCTGGTTGTTCTTCGGGGGCTGCGGCACCAGCGCTTCCAGGCCCTTCGGCGAGACCGGCGTGATGGCCATGAAGATGATCAGCAGCACCAGCAGAATGTCGATCATCGGAGTGACGTTGATGTCGGAGGAGAGCCCTCCGCCGCTGCCAGTTGAGAATGACATGTGTGTTTCCTCAATATTGCGAGCCCAGCCGCGAGGCCGGGCACCCTGTTATTGCAGTTATTGCATGCCGCCGGCAACCGTGTTGTTCGGCTGTTCGGTCAACACGCCCAGCGTATCCACGCCGGAGGTGCGGATGTTATCGATCGCTTCCATCACCACGCCATAGTTAGAGCGGGCATCCGCGCGCAGAAAGACCTCTTTGTTCGTCTTGTTCTGCAGCATATCGGTGATGCGGGGGCCCAGATCGCCAGAGGAGATCTGATTCGCGCCCAGATACACCTTGCCATCGCGGGTCACTGCCACGACGACAGAGTCTTCGTGATCGGCGTCCGGCATGGGGGTAGCGTCAATGCTCTTTGCCAGGTCGACGTTCACCTTGTTCTGCACCATGGGTGTGATGACCATGAAGATGATCAGTAGCACCAACATGACGTCCACCATGGGGGTGACGTTAATGTTGGAGTTGACCTTGGCGCCTTCGTTGCGTACTGCAAGTGCCATATGTACTCCCTGAGCAGCGGGATAGTTCCAAGTGTTGCAGCCGTCTCTGGAGAAGGAGGGTGGCGGAGCCTCAGCCCCGCCACACCGGATTCACGCTCAGACAGCGACGCAGGCGCTTAGCGGCGCTGCGCCTGCTTGATAAAGTAGTCCACCAGTTCGCTTGAGGAGTTGTCCATCTCGACGTCGAACGCCTCAACCTTGTTGGTGAAGTAGTTGAACAGCATGACGGCCGGAATGGCAACCAGCAGGCCGAATGCAGTGGTGACGAGCGCCTCCGAGATACCGCCTGCAATCGCGCCGATACCGGCCGACTTCTGCGTGGCGATCTGTTGGAATGCGTTCAGGATACCGACCACGGTGCCGAACAGGCCGATGAACGGCGCGGTGGAACCGATGGTTGCCAGGCCGCCCAAACCGCGCTTCAGCTTGGCATGCACGATGGCTTCGGCACGCTCCAGTGCGCGCTTGGCGGATTCAATCTGATCCTCGGTGATGGCGCCGCCGTTGCCGTAGCTGCGGAACTCCTGCAGACCAGCGGTGACCACTTCGGCCAGATGCGACTTCTTGCTGCGATCGGCCACCTTCACGGCCTCATCCAGCTTGCCCTCACGCAGCGCTCCAGCAACCTTCGGAGCAAACTCGCGCGACTGCTTGCGGGCTGCACTGAAGTAAATAAGCCGGTCGATGATCACGGCCAGCGACCAGATCGACATGATAAAGAGCAGGATGACGACGCCCCGGGCGAGGAAGCCCATCTTTGCCCACATCTCGGGGAGCGTGAAACCGGGAGTGGCACCAGCCTGGTCCTGAAAAAACAGGCCCAGAGTGGAAATATGCGGAACAACGTGAGTGAGCTGAACGAGAATCACTGAATCTTTCCTCCTGGATGGTACAGAAACTGCATCCACTTACCACAGCGTGGAGAAGCCGTCGTGCAGATGATCGTCATGCCCCGAAAAGCACTCCGATGCTAGCACTGGCCTCTTCGATGCTTGTATGACCCGAAGAGGCCAGTTGTTGGAATGACATCCCCGCTCGCCGGGAGCGAGGCACGTAACCTCAGCCGCCGAGGTTGTACACCACGTTCACCGTGGTCTCCACTTCGACCGGATCGCCGTTCAATTGGTACGGCTTGTACCGCCATGTGCGAACTGCCTCCAGCGCCGACTGGGTCAGCATCGGAGGCCCGCTCACCACACGCAGGTTTTCAATCGTGCCACTCTTCGAGATGGTCGCCTGCAGCACGACCGTACCTGAGATGCGGGCCGCACGCGCGATCGGCGGATACGTGGGGGTCGTGCCGCCAACCTTCAGGCCTGTAGCGACACCGGATGAGATAGCCACCTTTTTCGGCGGAGCGGCTTTGACGACCGGAGACGGACCGACGCCGCCCAAGATGCCGCCAATGGCACCCCCCGCCGATCCGCCGGCCATGCCTTCCATGCCAGCCACACCACCCGGGGGCGGCGGCGGTGGCTCTTCCTTCACCACCTTGATCTCATGCGGAATCTTGCTCGGCGCCTGGAAGGGGTCGACTGTCTGCACATGGATCTTCGGAACCGGAGCGGCCGGTGGTGGCGGCGGCGGTGGCGGTGGTGGCGGGGCTGGCGCGGTCAGCAGCGTGGCCATCATCTGCTTGGGCAGCGACTCCAGGTGGAATAGCGGATAGAGGATGAGACCGATTAGAATCCCCGCGTTGATGGCGAAGGCAACGATGGACCAATACTTGCTCTTCGACTTGATCTTGCCACCGGATTCCATCAGAGCGTCTTCAAACATGAGCCTTACCTCGAATTCAGGCGTGCTAGGCGCCAGAGTCTCTGCTCTTCGCGAACGGCTCCCCTAGAACGGGACCCGGTATGGCGCGTAAGGGGGGCAGAGCCTGGACCTGCGACTTCTTGGCTATAGACACCGGGGACGCAGTGCTTTGTTCCCGGAAAATTCAAAAAACTTTGGCTGCACCGTGACAGGTGCAGCCGATGCAATGCCGTGCACTCATTGAGCGTATTTCGGAATTAGACGCGGGCCCGCTTTGCCGCGGGTAGAGCCGCGGCGCGTCCATGGCCGGCGCGCCACTCCTGGTAGGCCACCAGCATGGGAGCGGCGACCGCAATCGAGGAATAGGTACCGATCAGGATGCCGATCACCAGCGCGAATGAGAAGCCATGCAGCACCTCGCCCCCAAACAGATAGAGCGACAGTACGGTAAGGAAGGTGAGGCCTGAGGTCAGCACGGTCCGGCTCAGGGTCTGGTTGATGCTGCGGTTCACTACGTCGTGCAGCGACTCGCGGCGGCTCAGCCGCAGGTTTTCTCGGATTCGGTCAAACACGACGATCGTATCGTTCATCGAGTAGCCGACCAACGTCAGGATAGCCGCGATCACCGTCAAGGTGATCTCCTGATTGGTGAGAGAGAAGGCCCCGATCGTAATCAGCGTGTCGTGGAAGACGGCCACTACGGCCGCCACGCCGTAGATCAGTTCGAAGCGCACCCAAAGATAGATCAACATGCCAATCAGTGAGTAGAGCGTAGCCAGCAGAGCCTGCTTACGCAGTTGCTGACCCACCTGCGGACCAACGATCTCCACATTGAACACGGTGAAACCGGAGAGGTAGGTCTTCTGCTCGAGCTCCGCAATCACCCCCGCGTCAGCGACACCTTTCAAGGAAATATAGCTTCGGATCAATCCGCCGTTCTGACGGTCGCGATAGTTCAGAATGGCGTCCACCTGCCGCGCGTACTTCACCGGGGCGGCGTCCGGTCCGAGATGCTCAGGGTTGTCCTGGGTGAGAAGGTCCGTGAGCGTCGCCCGGCCCACATTGTCCAGGTCGAGCTTGCCTTGGCTCGTCCGGCCCGCAGCCGAGTAGTTGTCCTGCAGCGCCTTCACGATGGTCGTGCGGCCAGCCTCCAGATTCGTCTCCTGCGTCTGCTGCTCAGGAAGTGAGACGATTACCTGGTTGTTGGAGGCGGGTCCGAACCTCTGGATTCGGGTGTCGCGGATTCCGGCCTTGGCTATGGCACTGCGAATTCGGTCGTAGTCCGGCGCAGCGTCGAATTTGACGTAGACCAGGGTGCCGCCCTTGAAGTCGACACCAAGCGGAATGCCGTGCCAGAAGAAGATCGACAGCAGCCCGGCCACGCTGAAGATAAGAGAGAAGCCGAGGAAGTACCATTTCTTCCCCAGCCAGTCGATTTGTACGTCGTGAAACAGTTCCACGTGAACTCCGTTTGCAATCTGGCGAACTTCGGCCCCGAGGCCGGCTCCATACTTCCGCAGCTCTCCGCTACTTCTGCGGCACCCAGCCCGGTGTGCGGTCGACGTCGCGTGAGCAGGTCGATGCTGTCTCCTGTTTGCGGTCCCTGGTCATCAGATCGACAGCGCCTCCCCACGCACCTTGCGATTCAGCAGCGCGTCGAAGATCGTCCGCGACACGAAGACGGC
>JAOAPJ010000015.1 GCA_025462805.1 Acidobacteriaceae bacterium | reverse complement strand
CTGCCGATGAACTCAACGAACTCTTCAAACAACATGGGGATCGTCTCCTGCGTGTTTCAAGACACTATGCCGGTTGCGTGGTCTCGGTGAGCGCGCGCACGATGCAGCGCTTCGCGAGCTCTACTTTGAAGCCGTTTTCGCGGGCGGGCTGCGCGTCCTTCAGGGCGGCGTCCGCTGCCCGGCGGAAGGTGGCGAGATTGGCCGACTGACCCTGCAGCGCATGCTCCGCCTCACGCGAGCGCCAGGGGACGGTGCCGACGCCGCCGAGCGCGACGCGAGCATGGTCGATCCGGCCATTGTTTACGCGCACGATGATGGCTGCGGAGGCGAGGGCGAACTCGTACGCGGCGCGATCGCGCAGCTTCAAATAATGCGAGCGCGCGCCCGCGGACGCAGGCGGAAGGGTGACGCTGACGATGAGGTCGCCGGGCTCGAGGACGTTCTCGCGATGCGGCGTGGAACCGGGCTTCAGATAGAACTCGCCGATGGGGATGCTGCGCTTGCCCTTTGCGCCCTGCACCTGGATGGTGGCCTCAAGCGCGGTGAGGGCGACGTTCTGATCGGAGGGGTTCGAAGCGATGCAGTCCTTGCTGGTGCCGAGGATGGCGAGCATGCGGTTGTGGCCGCCAATGGCGGAGCAGCCAGTGCCCGGCTCGCGTTTGTTGCAGGCGTGCGCGGTGTCGCGGAAGTAGACGCAGCGGGTGCGCTGCAGCAGGTTGCCGGCGGTGGTGGCCATGTTGCGGAGCTGCGGCGAGGCGCCGGAGAGCAGGGCCTGCGACAGAACAGGGTAATCGCGCAGGACGACAGGATGGTGCGCCGTGGTGGAGTTGCGCGCGAGTGCGCCGATGATGAGGCCGCCGCCGGGAGCGGGCGTGATCTGCTCAAGCGGCAGAGCGTTGATGTCGACGAGCTGCTTCGGATGCTCGACATCGAGCTTCATGAGGTCGACCAGCGTGGTTCCTCCGGCGACGAAGCGCACATCAGCCGACTGCTGCGCGGTCTTCGATCGGCTGCCGGCCTGGATGGCCTGATCGAGGGTGGAGGGCCGGCTGTACTCAAATGTCTGCATGCTTGACTCCGTTGCGGGTGGCTCGTTGGTGGTCGAAGTTGCTAGGCATGGCGACGGCCAGCCTGTACGGCCGCGATGATGTTGGGGTAAGCGCCGCAGCGGCAGATGTTGCCATACATGGCCTGCTTGACATCGTCGTCGGAGGGGCCAACCGGCTCGTTTTCGAGTGCGGCGGCGGACATAATCTGACCCGAGGTGCAGTAGCCGCACTGGTAAGCGTCATGCTCGACGAAGGCAGCCTGCATGGGGTGGAGGTGCTCGGGCTGGCCGAGGCCTTCGATGGTGGTGATCTCGTCATTGGCGTGCATCACCGCGAAGGAGAGGCACGAGTTCACGCGATGGCCGTTCACATGCACGGTGCAGGCACCGCACTGGCCGTGGTCGCAGCCTTTCTTGGTGCCAGGCAGGTCCAGGTTCTCGCGCAGGCAGTCCAGCAGTGTGGTTCGTGGGTCGAGGTTGAGAGTTCGGGCCTTCCCGTTCACCTTCAGGGTTACTGGAACGGTGCCGGCGGGCGCTGCTGCCTCCGGTGCCTGCTCTGCGATGGGCGCAGTCGTTGCGGCACTGGCGGCCAGAACGGGCGACGCTGTGGCCGCGATTCCGGCTGCACCGAGGTGTGACAGAAAGGAGCGGCGACTGACGCGGCCCAAGAGTGGCTGCTCCGAGTTCTTCTCCGGGCTCTTCTCCGGGCTACCGCTCTGCTGATCTTTGCTGCCGTCCTGCTGCGCCTGGGAGGTCGCGGACATGGGATCGGGCAGTTCACTTGCGGCTGGTGGCTTTCGTTCATTGGACAAGGGCGGACACCTCCAACGCAGATCTATCGCATGGGTGGTTGATCGTAGACGACCCGGTCCCCCTGCAGCCTCAACGAGGCTGGCAGAGGGACGAGTCCGAATAGAGAACGGGCAGTATAGATGCTAAGCAGTACAAGTAGGCTGACGTACTCGAAGACCATTGTGTTTCTTTTTTAGGCTGCTTCAACCATGCGGCTTGGGTTCGAGGGCCAGAAATCGTCAGGGAGGTTGACCACGATCGGCTAGGAGGTGCTTCGCACCACGATCCAGCGGAAGGGCTCCTCGGACGAGGGATTGAGTTCCTGATGCGGCAGCCAGGACGGGACATGGAGAAAATCCCCTGTCCTGACGGTCGCAGAAGATTCGCCGTGTTCGCCCCAGCGAACCACTGCTTCGCCCTGCAGGACATAGACGACGGTGTCCTGCTCGCCATGATGGTGAATGCCGGTGGCAGCAGAGGGTTCGACGACGAAGATGCCGGCCCAGAGCGAGGATGGTATACCGTTGGCGGCAGCGATGGCAGACATCCGGAGGGAGCCTGCGGTCTGTGCCGTGTCCGCGCGAAGCTCTGCCGGATGCACGACGCTGATGGAACCGGTCGTATGCTGCGCGCCTTGAGCCATAGCCGCGTCTCCTGCTCTCCATCCATAATATCGCTGGGCAGCCATTGTGGTCGGTAGACTGCGATGGATTGGATACTGTACTGTACAGTACACCTCCAAACCGGGCGCTGGCAAATGGTCTACTATGTCAGCCGGCGGCGGAGGACAGGATCACTGCAGAGGCTGCGTGGACCATCGGGTTGGCGCGCACAATGCGAAGAGGACGGAATGGCGGAGAAGCGGTCGCGAGGAGAGCTCAGGAACGGCAAGCTACAGAAGGTGGCTGCGAATCTGTTCCTGAAGCATGGATATGACGGGGTAAGCATCGACAAAATTGTCGACGCAGCGGGGGGCTCGAAGAGCACGGTTTACAGCGAGTTCGGTGGCAAATGCGGCTTGTTCATCCGCAGTATCGAGAATCTCTGCCGCGAGGCGAATGAACCATTGGGCCAGCTGGACTATGCGGGCCTTAACGCCGAGCAGAGCCTGAAGAAGCTGGCGTTTCACATCCTGAAGCTGATCACCTCTCCGCGATCGGTCGAACTGCACCGGCTTGCCATTGCCGAGGCGCCCCACTGCCCGGAGGTAGGCGAGGCCTGGTATGAGTATGGGCCAAAAAAGACGACGGCCTACCTGGAAGAGATTCTGGAACGTCATCAGCAGGAATTCCGGAATACGACGATTCCGCTAGAGCGGGTGGCGGTCATGCTGCACGATGCGTTGACTGGCGACATTCTCTACCGGCGTCTCGCCGGAGTGTGCAAGCACGAGTCGGACGGTGAGCTAAAGCGAAAGGCGAAGGCCATCGTGGACATGGCGCTTGCCGCGCTCCACGCGGATGCCGGCATTCCCGTCGATAGTCTGTCGGGCGACTGACGTCAGCAGAGTCGTCCCGAGCAGGCTCGCCGGATGTGACGACTCGGTTGCGCCGACGCGACCTATCGGTTGCTGCAGTCGTGTGCAGGAAGTGTTCGCAGCCGCAAGCTCGGTCGCGGCTCGACGAAAGAAACGCGCAAGATGCAGTAGAAAAAGCGGGCGCCCTTGCTGGATTCTCCTGCAGACTATTGCCGCACTAACTCGACGCGCCGGTTTCTTGCCCGTCCTTCCAGCGTGTCGTTTGTTTCGATGGGACGCGACGCGCCGAAACCACCGGTTAGCAGGCGATCTGCAGCAATGTTGAACTGGCTCACCAGCGACTGCTTCACAGCGGCAGCGCGCCGCTGCGAGAGTTCAAGGTTATAGGGATCGCCCCCGACATTATCGGTGTGTCCCTCCACTGTGAGGGTCCAGTCCGGGTTGTCAGTCATGGCTTGCGCAATCTCTTTCAGCACAGGTTCCGATTCCGGCTTCAGTGTGTCCTTATTGAAGTCGAAGTAGATGCCGTAAGTGATGGCGCGCTTTTCCTTTGTTAGCTGTTTCTCGACCAGGTTCTCGGGCTTGGCGACCGGGAAATTGATCTTGACGATCTCTACGCGGA
>JAOAPJ010000011.1 GCA_025462805.1 Acidobacteriaceae bacterium | reverse complement strand
CGGCATCTGCGGCATATCCGTGCCTTGTGGCGCCTCGACGGAAGGGCTACCGATTGGAGCTCAGATCCTCGGTCCGCACTTCGGCGAGAGTACGGTCTTCCGAGCCGCTCGGGCCGTCGAGCAGGCGCTCGGGTCCTAGCTCCCGCTGCGAGACCCCGCTCGCGCCGTCTCCTACCCGCTCGATTTCGTAGTGTTCAAGATAATGGCTGGTAATAGCGCTGTTCAGGCGTGGCGCAGCCTTGGCAAAGGCGCTGCCCGTCGCGCTCGACGAAGCGGTCGTAGTTGATGCCTTCGCCACAGCGCGTGCAGGCCACGCGCTCCCCCTTGAAACCGGGGAATTCCTTTGGGGGAAGTTCGACCCGCACCCACTCTTCGGTGAACAGATCCGCATCCGGCAGCTCGCGATAGGCCAGCATCTGCTGCTGGTTCTTGTTCTCGATTTCGGGGTGGAGGGCGCGCGCCTGTTCCTTCGAGGATTCGCGGGCTACGATGCGTAGGGCGCGTCCGTTCGCCAGATCGACGAAGGTGGCCGCCATCTTGCCCCAGTCGCGAAACTTCAGGGCGCGCTTCCCCAGGCGGCAGCCGGTGACGACACCGATCGCGTCCGTGGCGCAGCGGTCGATCTCGATGTAGGTGACCAGGCGCTTGCGGTCCCGCCCTCGCGGTTCTGCAATCCCTAACCGCTGGCAGCCAAGCATGGCCATCCGGACGCCAAGAATTTGTCCGGCACAGAGATGACCATGAGCGGACCCAGCCATCCGCAGAAGTTCGTCGAAGGATTCCACGAAAACTACCCCCGCTGCGATGCTACGCCGATGCGGGACACGAGGAAGACCTAGCTCAGTTGCTGCCCGGGCCGCCGCTGTCGTCCGTGTCGCCATCCTCCACCAGGACGGCGGAGAAGCCCAGCAGATCGAAGCTCATCGGCTCGGCAAACCCGGTGGGACTGAAGCTGACCCGTAAGGGATCTCGTTGCCAGCTCACCTTGGCGCAGGCTTGTTCGGCCGAGGCGCCAGGGGTTGGGGGAGTCGGGGTCCAGGGGCCGATCTTCTTGGCCAGAATCGGCCGCCGGGCGGCGACCTGAGCCACCACCGCATAAAGCTGATGGCCGCCGCCGTTCAGGCCACAGTATGCCGCGTAATCCCGGAACCAGACGACATTCGAGACAGCGGGATCGTAGTCCGGCAGCTTCATCGCCGTAACGTGGCCGTTGCTGCGATCCACCATGATCCAAGGGCCGCGCTGCCAGATCCAGTGCTCCACCTTATCGCCCGGCAAAGCGTCGTTCAGACGCAGAGCGCGACGCACCACGAAGCTGCGATCTGTGATGTCATGGGGCTCGCCGCTCGTCCACTCCTTTACCTTATCGTCAACAATGAGTGGGCGTACGTGAAGGCTCTTTTCGTTGGGAGCGGCGCCGGCAGGGTCAGACGTAACGCTGTATGGCACATGCTTTCCGGTGCCGAGGCCGACGGTGTGAGGTTTGGCTCGTCCAGCGGCAAGACTTGAGGCAGGGAGCAAGAGCAGCAGCGACAGAGCACAGGGGCCGGCGTGAGCACGCATGGTGTGCTGAGAGTAAGGGACGCGGAGCGTACGGGGAACTCCCCGAGAGTGGGAGCGAGAGTCGTTCTGCCCAAGGGCAGTGGCCTACTGGGGCGGCTTGCTTCCGGTGCCGAAGCCGAAGTCGTAGGTATCCGGTGGAGGCTTCGGCCTGCCCTCCATCTCTTTGCGCAACAGGACCCAAAGGAAGTAGATCCCAATCACGAAGGCAATGCCGAAGAAGAGCACGATAAAAACGCCGGTCACGATCGTGGCCTCCTTTTGGTTGAGATGCGGCCGAGTGTGGCGACTGTAGGCTGTGGATGAAGGCCCCGTCAAGGCCCTAGAGGCGCTATAGGCGAATTACGGTGCGATGTATCGATTCGGACATGGCTTGGAGCTGGGAATGGAACGGGAATGACGGTCCAAATTGGCTTCGCGCCAATCACCAGAGAGTGCCATTGCTTCGGAAGTTGTACCCGCGCATGATGGCCGGACTATGGCACTCTTCGGAAGCGATCGTCCGGTCATGCCGTCCTTCAGGACCGCCCCCGAGCTGGATAGCTCTCAGCCGAGCCCTTACAACGACTTAAACCGCTCCGAGAGGCAGGCCGACCGCAACGGCGACCGCAATCCCACACGCACGGACCGCCGCGACAATCGCGACGGGCGGGACGATCGTAACTCCTTTGAGGGAAACGGTTTAGACCGCCATTCCGAGCGCGAGCGGGGCGATGGAAACCGCCGGGAATCGGCGCCGGAACGCGTGGTTGACCGTGTGGTTTCTGTGGTGGAGAGGCCGGTTTCGGGTGGTTTTGGTACGGTGAACGGCCACGCACCCCAGAGCCATGCGCTGATCGAAGGTCTGTTCAGCAAACTGCCGCAGCCGGAGACCGAGTGGTCGCTGCAGTCGCGGCAGAAGTGGCTGCAGACGGCAGCCAACATCTTCGACCTGATGTACGTTCCGAACGAGAGTGAGGTTGGTGAGCTGACCATCCGGGTGGAGCGGACCTCGCAGCGCTAATTCGGCGGGCTGCTAAGACCCTGCGGGATGTTGAGAACAGAAGAGGCGCCCGGCTGGGCGCCTCTTCTGTTCTGCGATGTGCTGCCGGCTATTTGCTTGGTGTGCTGCTGTTACGGTGCTTGGCGGTGACGGGTGCCGGGGAGGCGCTGCCCTTGGTCTCGGCGAGTGCGTCATCGATCATCGAATACAGTTTGGTGCGGTCCAGCACTTCGACAAAGGGGGTTCCCTTGGTCTGGTTGGTGGCGACCCAGATGGTGGGGGTGTGCTGGATCCCGACGCTCTGGCCGAGCGCGTAGTCGGCCTTTACTTCCGCCGCCAGCTTGCCCTGCGGGTCGATGACGAAGGGCAGCGGGAGATGATGGTCGACTGCGAACTTCTCGGTGAACGCGTGGAGGTTGGGCAGTCCCTTGTCGCCGTTGTAGTTCCCGTTGTCGATCACGGTGATGTCGTTCTGGTGGGCAAAGACGGCATCACGGTACTCGTCGCCGATCTTTTTGCTCTTGGTGTCAAACCAGCGCGCATTCACGGCTGCCTGAAAGCTCCAGTCGTGCTGCGGCAGCGGGAAGTCGTGACGGATCCACGGGATCTTGTACTGCTCGGCTGCCTGCTTGAGCAGCGGGTTGGCGCGTGCGCAGTCGGGGCATTCGAGGTCTTCGAACTCGATGATGGCGACGCGTGCCCCGGCCGGCGGGTGCAGGGGCGCGGTGTTATGCACCTGCGTGGTCTCCTGCGCATGGGCACGCGGAGCGGAGACTCCCGGCAGGAGAAACAGCGTGGCGGCAAGGGCGGCAGGGAGGAGTGCGGAGAGCGTACGCATGTGCATGGTGGATGGACGTGGAGCAGCCTCTATTGTATCGAGACTGGAGGGAGAACGGCCCTCCAGCCCTGATGTTGCGCAGTGGGCCGATACGCCATCATCTTGGCCACCCTCTCTGGCGGGGCAGAGGCAAGCACTTCTCGAGTGTGGCCGCGCCGCTCAAGACTGGCACGCGAGACGCTACTCCATGCGAATTGCTTTCATGGGGTGGATGGATGCGGCGCGCCAGGCTGGGTAGAGGCAGGCCAGCACGGTCACCATCAGCAAGACTCCCGAGGCGGTCAGCAGCATGGCTGGGTCGCGCACGGTTGCGTGTTGTGAGGTGGCGAGCAGCTTGCCCAGGCCAAGGCTGAGCGACAACCCGGCCAGTACGCCTACCCCCACCGTCACCAGGGACGAAACCAGTACCAGACGGACGACCCCGGCCCGCTGCGCTCCCAGAGCCATGCGCACGCCGAACTCACGAGTGCGCTGCGAGACGGTGTAAGAAACCACGCTATACACGCCGGCCGCCGAGAGCGAGAGTGCGAGTGCGGCAAAGAGCTCAAAGATGGATGCCAGGAAGTGTTCCCTGCCCCAGATCTGCGTCTCCAGCAAGGAAGGGAAGGTGCGCTCGCTCTCCACATAGATCTC
>JAOAPJ010000412.1 GCA_025462805.1 Acidobacteriaceae bacterium | reverse complement strand
CGGCGAAGGGGCAGCTCACCTCGGCCGAGGGCAAGTACCTGGGAGCCACGGCGCAGGTGTCGTACTCGGAGATCCGCAGCCCTATCACGGGCGTCGTCACGGATCGCCCGCTCTTTGCGGGAGAGACTGTGGTCGCGGGCACGACGCTGCTGACCGTGATGGATACATCAGGGCTATTGGCAAAAATGCATATCTCCCAGGACGTGGCGCAGCAGATGAAGGTGGGGGGAGCGGCAACCATCACCGTTCCAGGCGTGCCTGATCCAGTGCCGGCCAAGGTGGCGC
Source organism: Acidobacteriaceae bacterium (assembly GCA_025462805.1). The sequence goes on along the minus strand of JAOAPJ010000412.1, from coordinate 11,437 downwards.
TCATCAGTCCCGCTCTCGACCCGGGCAGCACGACTGTCGAGGTATGGCTGCGCGTGGAAAACAAAAAGAGCGCGCTCAAGGTGGGAACACCTGTGCACGGGCTGATTGAGGGACGGAAGGCGCAGAAGGCCTTGACCATTCCATCCTCAGCTGTGTTGACAGCGCAGGATGGCAAGAAGAGTGTGATGCTGATTGGGGAAGACGGCGCAGCACACGCCAAGCCGGTCACCGTCGGGATCTCGAACGGGGAAGATGTGCAGATCCTGAGCGGCCTGACCGCGGCCGATATGGTGATCGTCTCGGGCAACTATGCGCTGGACGAAGGCACCAAGGTGAAGGTAGGCGCCGCAGGCGAAGAGGCGGATGATGAGAAGAAGCCCGCAGCAGGCGAGAAGGATGCCACGGACGGGAAGAAGCCGGCGGCCGGCAAGGACGGGGATGACAAATGACCACCCGCGCACTTCCCGCAGAGGTTGCCCGACAGAAGCAGGAGCCTGAGGAACAGCGCTTCTGGCTGCTGCGATATCGCGGCACCATCTTCTTCTTTCTGATCGTTCTAACGTTGGCCGGCATCTACCTCGCGAGCCAGGTCCCTATCTCGGTCTTCCCGGAGACGAACTTCCCGCGTGTGGTGATCGGCATCGACAACGGCGTGATGCCGGTGGAGCAGATGCAGGTCACCATTACCAAGCCCATCGAGGACGCGGTGAACATCGTGCCGGGTCTGGTCACGGTACGGTCGACCACAAGCCGCGGCTCTGCTGAGGTGAGCCTCTTCTTCAACTGGGGCGCCGACATGTACCAGACGCTGCAGCTGGTAGATGCGGCATTGAGCAAGGTGGCGTCGAGCCTGCCGCCCACGGCCAAGATCACCACCAACCGACTCACCTTTGCCACCTTTCCTATCCTGGGATATAGCCTCACCTCTAACAGCTTGTCGCAGACAGATCTTTGGGAGCTGGCTACTTATGAGTTGAAGCCCCCGCTGAATCGCACCGCAGGCGTGAGTATGGTGACCGTCCAGGGCGGCAAGGTGCCGGAGTACCACATCATTCCGGATCTGTCCCGGCTGCAGGCCTCCAGCGTCACGCTGCTCGATCTGCAGAACGCGGTGAATGCGTCGAACATCGTCGACTCGCCAGGTCTCTACGAGGCCAACCACCAGCTCATCCTGGGGCTGGTCGGCGCGCAGGTGCATGACGCGGGCGAGCTGAGCCAGTTGGTCGTCAAGACCACGCCGGGTGGCGCGCCGGTGCGCGTCGCCGACGTGGCCAAGGTGGAGAAGACCGTCATGCCGGTGTACACCGTCGTGACGGCAAATGGACAGCCAGCCGTGCTGCTGAACATCGTCCGGCAGCCCACCAGCAACACGGTGGCGGTGGCGGACGCAGTGGACAAGCAGGTAGCGCAGCTGCGCAAGACACTGCCGCCAGGCGTGACGCTGCAGCCCTACTACGACCAGTCGGAGCTGGTGCGCGAGAGCATCAAGAGCGTACGCGATGCGATCCTTATCGGCATCCTGCTGGCATGCGTGATCCTCTATCTATTCCTGCGCGACTGGAGCTCATCCATTGTTGCCGGTCTGGTGATACCTGTCACGGTTACGGTTACCATTGTCTTCCTCAAGATCATCGGCCAGAGCTTCAACCTGATGACTCTGGGCGGCCTGGCCGCCGCCATCGGCCTGGTCATCGATGATGCTATCGTCGTGGTCGAGAATATCGTGCTGCATCGCGACTCCGGCGAGAGCCGGGTGCAGGCTGTGCGCAAGGCGCTGGCCGAGGTCACCCGTCCGCTGATCGGCTCCACTATCACGCCGGTGGTCGTCTTCCTGCCCTTGATCGCGGTCACCGGGGTGACGGGCAGCTTCTTCCGCGCGCTGGCCGTCACCATGACAGCCGCGCTGCTGACGTCGCTGCTGCTGGCGGTGACCTGGACCCCTGCGCTGAGCCTGGCGCTGTTGCGCGAGCGCAGCTCCGGGACGAAACATCACGATGAACCGGGACGCATTCTGGGACGCATCATGCGCTGGCATGAGCGCGCACTGGAATGGGCGCTGAGCCGGCCGCTGATGCTGGGCCTGGCTTGTCTTGTGCTGGTGCTGGCGGCGTGGCTTGGGTACAAGCAGCTCGGCACCGACCTGCTGCCGGAGATGGACGAGGGCGGCTTCGTGCTGGACTACATCATGCCAGCGGGCAGCTCCCTGGCGGAAACGAATCGCGTGCTGTTGCATGTGGAGAAGATCCTGCGCGACACGCCGGAGGTGGAGAGCACCTCCCGCCGCACCGGCCTGCAGATGGGCCTGGCCGCCGTCACCGAAGCAAATTCCGGCGACTTCACGGTGAAGCTGAAGAAGAAGCGCGATCGCGCCATCGACGAGGTGATCGCGGATGTCCGCGGCGAGGTAAAGCAGACCGAGCCGGAGCTGGACGTTGAATTCATCCAGGTGCTGCAGGACATGATCGGCGATCTGTCCAACTCGCCGGAACCGATTCAGATCAAGTTCTTCTCTGTCGATACCGCGTTGCTGCATAAGCTGGGACCGCAGGTGGGTGACGTGATCGCGAAGATACCGGGCGTCGTCGATGTGCAGAACGGCATCGAGAACACCATCAGCGGACCGGCTACCAACTTTGCAGTGAACCCGCAGACCGCGGCACGGCTGGGCTTTACTCCGACCGAGGTTGCGGAGGACGCGACCTCCATACTCGATGGTCTGGAGTCGACAGTCCCGCTGATCACCAACGGCCGGCCCTATACCATTCGAGTGCGGCTGGGCGATGCGACCCGCACCTCGCTCGATGCCATCCGGAACACCGTCTTCAACAGCGCCAGCGGCAAGCTGGCGACTCTGGGCGCGTTGGCAGACATCACGCAACTGCCGCCGCAGAACGAGATCCGCCGGGAAAATCTGCAGCAACTGGTGGTCGTGACCGGACGCCTGGAAGGCTCGGACCTTGGGACCGGCATCAAGAAGGTGCAGCAGGCAGTCGAGAATATGCACCTGCCGCCCACGGTGCGCGTCGAATACGGTGGCACCTACCAGGAGCAGCAGCAGTCCTTCCAGGAGCTGTTGCGCGTGCTGCTGCTGGCCCTTGCTCTCGTCTTCGGGGTTCTGCTGGCGGAATTCCGCAACTTCGCCGCGCCGGTCGCGATCCTGACCTCGTCGGTGCTCTCGATCTCCGGCGTCGTGCTTGCGCTGCTCGTCACGGCCACAGGCTTCAATGTCGCCTCCTTTATGGGGCTGATCATGATCATCGGGATCGTGGCGAAAAACGGCATCCTGCTGCTGGATGCGGACGAGAAGTACCGCGCGGAGGGGATATCTCCGCGGGAGGCGATGGTGCATGCTGCGCAACGCCGTCTGCGGCCCATCGTGATGACCGCGGTGGCAGCCATCAGCGGCATGCTGCCGCTGGCGTTTGCGATTGGTGCGGGCTCGCAGATGCTGCAGCCGCTGGCGATTGCCGTCATCGGCGGCTTGCTGGTTTCGATCGTATTGAGCCTGATCGTCACTCCGGTGATCTATTACCTGATGACGCGGAGCCGGCACGAAATCGCCTAAGACAAGTCGGCCAGCGAATCTCTCGCTGGCCGATTGTTCCCGATAGGCTGTTTTTCCTGGCCCGTCTTCTCCGATTGAGGGGTGGGGTTAGCGTCCGACCACGAGGATAGTGAACGTATCCGGTGTAATCGACGGACGTGGATGCGGGTTCTCCGCCGTGGCCGCTGGCCGGGGGCCAAGCTGCGCAGTCACGAGGTACACGCGGCCGTTCGAAGGATCGAAGGCCATGGTGCGCGCGCCGCGCTGCGTTGTCACCGTCTGCAGCACGGGATATCCGGGCTTGTTGGCCTCGATCACGGTCAAGCTTCCGTCGCCATTGGATGAGAAGACCAGTTTGTTCTTCGCGTCATAGCCAGCCGCATCCGGACCGTCGCCGATGTCGGGCGTTGCGAGCACCTTGCCGCTCTCTGCATCGACCACTGCCATCTTCTTGCCGTCGCACACGGCAAAGAGGCGATGCGATGCGGTATCTATGGCCAGGCCCGAAGGCGATTCCGTGCCCAGCGGCCACTCGGCCGTCATCTTCTTGCTCCTGGCATCCAGCCGCACGATCTCGCCCTTGTCCTCGATGTTGTCGTAGACGTTGCCCTTGCCGTCGGCGGCGGGAAACTCCGGCTTGCCAGGCAGAGCAATGGTTGCGACCACCTTGTTGTTGCTCGTATCGATGACTGAGACGTCTTTGCTACGACCGTTAAAGGCCCAGACGGTCTTCGTCGACGGCTCATAGAGGATGCCGTCCGGGTTGGTGCCGACCGGGATGGTGCTGACCGTCTTGAGAGTGCTGCGATCGAAGACGACCACGGCGTTTGCGCGGCCATCGCTGATGTAGCCGTACTTTCCTGTTGGATCGAGGGCTACGCCGTGCGTGCCCTGCAGGCCGGAGATGGCACCGACTGGCTTGCCGCTTTGGGTATCGACCACTTCAACCCGCGGACCGTGGGTGACGTACAGGCGATGTGCGGGACCGTCGACGGTAAGGTAGTCCCAGCCGCCCTCGCCGCCGAGCTTCCACTGGGTAAGAACGTGATATGGGCGTTGTGCCTGAGCCGGAGTGGGCGCAGCAAGCGCGACGGAAAGCGTGAGCGCTGCGAGCGCAGACGGAAAGAGAACTGCAGTGCGTACTTGCGGCATGGAACAACTCCCACGGCGCAGCAGCGCCGGCAGAAGAGTGTTTCATTGAATTGTTAATTCAAGCTGAAGGAGTAGGCTGGAGCGCCCGTGCCGGCGCCTTGCTTTGAGCCGGAGCGGATGCTACCCGAGGCAGCCGGGCGACAGCCGTCGTGCCACGTTCGAGTTCGCTGTGGAGCGTGATGGTGCCGCCGGCCCGTTCGACGATGGCTTTGCAGATGGCGAGGCCGAGACCTGTTCCGCCGGTATTACGGCTGCGGGAAGGATCGCCGCGCGAGAAGCGCTCAAAGACATGCGGCAGAAGCTCCGGATCGATGCCGTCGCCCTGGTCCTCGACCCGGAGCCAAACCTCCGACCCGCTCGGCTCCACGGTGACGCGCACTTCGCTATTGGCACGGCTGTGCTGCAATGCATTCAGGACCAGGTTGGAGCAGAGCAGCGCACATTCTTCGTTCGACAGTGGTACGGGAAGCGGGTCCGGAGCGAACAGCGAAATCCTGACAGAGCGCACGTCGGCCATGGGGCGGAACTGCCGGACGGTAGCCTGCGCGCACGCGGCCAGATCGACAACGGGTGCGGTGCTCTCTGCGGTAGCGGCGGCCTCCGCCCGAGCCAACAGCAACATACGCATCACGATATCTTCCATGCGCTGGCAATCTTCCAGGCTGACTGCAATGCCAGCCTCGTACTCCGCCGGGGTGCGCTGGCGCATGTTCAGAAGCTGTAGCGACGATTTCACCACTGCTACGGCAGTTTTCAGTTCGTGCGCCGCATCACTGACGAAACGCTGCTGTTGCGAGAAGGAGGCCTGCAGCCTCTGCATAGCGGCGACCAAGGCTGACGCGAGAGGGGCCAATTCACGGCTCTGGACTGCGCTTTGCGGCGGCTGGAAGCTCCACCGATGGATCGAGATATTCTCCGCCTCGTTCGCGAGCTCCCGCATTGGGGCAAGGCCGCGGTGCAGGAGCCATGCCATGAGAACGCCGGTGACGATCAGGAGCGCGAGGTTTGCGAGGGAGAAAAAGATCACCGCCTCGCGCACCTCTGCCGTCATGTGGCCTGTGGGAGCGGCATAGTAGATGACGACATGGCGCGGCGTGCCGCCTCCCTTCTCTCCGGGATCGACCACGCGCAATCCGTGCCGCACCAGCATGCGGTAGCGCACGCCATGGATCCGGGTCTTGTAGTAGCCATCCTTCTCAAAGCTGGCTTCGGGTGCGCCCAGGCCGGCCCAGTTCGCAGAACGTCCAAGCAGACGCCCGTTGTCTTCCAGCACCTCGTAGACGTCTTGCGCGGGAACCTGTAGCCCCGTGCGATCGAGCATGACGTTGTCATTGGCATCTTCAGCGTCCTGCACTGCGCCAATGACAGAGTCGGTGCGACCCCGCAGCATGATTTCAAAGGAATGCAGGTGTTCGTGACGCTCGTACGCACCGGCGAGCACGATCGTCGCCATGGCGAAGATCAGCTCCACCACCAGCACAGACGCAATCAGGCGTCTCGTGATCGAATGGCGTTTCACGCCTCGCTCCCCACCTCCGCAGCGAGCCGATAGCCGCGACCACGAAGAGTCTCAAGCGCCTGGGGCAGCGGCGACTCTTCGCTGCTGCCCACCATCAATTTTTTGCGGAGGTTCGAAATATGCGCCTCGATGACATTGGAGTGGTGCTCCCAGTTGTAGTCATAGAGGTGCTCAAGCAGCTCCCGCTTGGACACGATGGCCCGGGGCCGGTGGACCATGTATTCCAGGATGCGGTACTCCGTCGGAGAGAGGTCGATCAAGCGGCCACTGCGGCGGACTGTCTGTTCCAGCGTGTTGACCTCAATATCGGCGACAGCGATGACGGGATGCGAGGTGCCCTTGCCACGGCGGATCAGCGCCTTGGCACGAGCGATGAGTTCGCCCAGGTCGAAGGGTTTGCTGAGATAGTCGTCGGCTCCGGCGTTTAGCAGCTCGATGGTGGAGGACTTGCCCTCCTTCGCGGTCAGGATCAGGACTGGGGTGGCATCCTCGGCAGCACGCAGCCTGCGCAACAGGGCCAGGCCGTCCAGCTTGGGCAACATGAGATCGAGGATGATGAGGTCATAGCAGCGCTGCTGTGCCAAGTGGTGGCCGAGTTCGCCGTCTTCCGCGCAGTCCACCGCGAAGCCCGGGCCTTCACGCAGAGCTGCAGCGAGGTTATCCGAGAGCCGCATTTCATCTTCCACGACGAGGACGCGCACGGCAGTATCCTCCTGCAGGCCATGTTAAGGCAGCGTGAAGAGACTGCACACGCAGTCTGCGGTGGGTTTAGATTCCAGAGCAGCGGGGGAAGGCAAGGGGCAGGTTTTCCGGAGCCGCGGCCGGGGAGGCATGCGATTATTGCACGCACCCTCTTTGCAGATTGCACGACTCCGGCGACAATCAGCGAGGACCAGCAGCCCCGAAAGGACTGTCCGTTGGCAGGGAACACTACGTCAGCATTTCGAATATTGATCGCCTTCGGCTCGTTCCTCTTGGTCCTCTCCGGCTGCGGGTCGGATTCTGGGGGCACGCCGCGAGGCGCAGTGGTTGGGCGGGGGGGCACCTACAACTATTCGCCTTCAGTGATTCAGTCAGGCAACGTGCAGCAGTTCTGGTGGTGCAGCACAGGCGACAATCCAAACGATCACTCGCAGCAAACCGACAATATCTTCTACGAGTCCATCGACACCACTACGCAGAAGAAATCCCGCCCCGTTGCCGTACTGGCAGAAGGTAAGGGAACCTGGGACGCAGCCTTCACCTGCAACCCTCACGTTATTCGCGGCAAATTCGTCAACCCGCTGGGCGATGGGCAGACCTACAGCTATGAGATGTTTTACGTGGGCAGTCTGTCCGGGTTAGCTAACAGCATCGGCGCCGCCTTCTCGAACGATGGCGTGAATTGGACCAAGTACCCCGATCCAATCATTCCCGCCACGTCGGACATGGGCTACGGGGTAGGGCAGCCGATTGCGTATAACGCAGACGGCAACGCGAAGGTCACCCTCTTCTACGAAGACAGCGCCCCCACGGTGCACCACGTGGAAGCCACGTCGGAAGACGGCGTCCATTTCACGCTGCAGGGCGTCATCACGAACCATGGGCTGGACCTGGCAAATCCGGAGCCGACTTGGGGCGATATGGGCTATGACAGCTCAACGGGCTACTGGTACGCGGCATTTGACCTGCGCACGCGGCCCCCGGACACGACCGGGAATTTCGTGGAGCGGGGGCAGTACGGTTTTCAGCTTTACCGCATTGCCAACTCAGCACTCCTGACCGGCGCCAGCCCGTGGGAGCTGGTTAAGACGGTGGATACAAACCTGACCGGGTACGAGTCCAACTTTCTTCCTTCGTTCCTGCATGACGGTTACGGCAACATCAACGTGGGCTCGTATCCCAAGCTGGAGATGTTTGCCTCCACCGCTCTGCCGCAGCCGCACTGGAACGCCTCGCCTGAGGACGCGGGTAAGGCCGGCGACATCTGGAAATGGGCCATCGCCGCCATTAGCTACGACCCTCGCGAGAGCACGCTGACACTCAGTCGTTACCACAATGCGAAGACGTACGTGATGACCAATGGGTGGGTCGACCCAGACGGCAAGTTCATTCTGGACGAAGCGCTGGGCCACCTCTACAGCGCACCCCGCAACGAAGCCACGCGGGCTATCTACGCATGCAAATCGGGTTCCACGGCCTACTTCGCCTCACTGGATCCTGCATGCGACGGGAAGCGCATCCTGGGGCTCCAAGGCTACGGCTATATTGCCGCGCCCGCTGATGTCAGGACGGTGGCGCTGTATAGCTGCAAATCATCCAAGCTAGGAAGTTTCGTGAGTAAGGAGCCTGAGTGCGAAGGGAGCGGCAAGGGCACGCTGCTGGCGTACGCGCTGCCATAGCTTACGGGATGCTTCCTGCTGCGAGTGCCGCGTCCCGCGGCGTACCAGAGTGCTCCGGAAGGAATGTTTATGGTGCCTTGCCTATTGTCCCCTTCCAGGCCGGGAAGAGGAAGCGGTAGACGATTCCCGTCTCCCAGATATTCTTATTGCCGGAAGAGGAGAACTGCCGCGAGTAGCTGGTAAGGATTCTCGTGTTGTGAGGCAAGTTGTAGTTGAACCCGAAGTCGACGCGTTGGTTGTTCACGAGCGGAAGACCATCACTCACAATAGCGTCGCGGCGGAAGGTCTGCTGGATACGGAAGACAGGCTCGAAACGACCGATCCAGCTATCCAGACCGCCAAACGCCTGCGTGCGGTAATCGGCTTCAGCCCAGTAGCCCTGCACGTGATGAGCACGCGCGAACTCGGAGCGCAGGCGGAAGGCAGTATGCTCCGGCTCCCACCAGACGTGTGCGCCATAGAAGTTCTCCTGCTGGCCCTCCAGCAAACGGCCATAGGAGAGACCGACCTCCAGGCGGCTTTGCGGCAGGTACAAGCTGGCTCGTCCGCCAGAAGAGCGATTCGCCAAGAACTGCTCGTGAGCACTGCGGGTGGAGAAGTACGCAGCATAGTCGATGGAATACTTAGGCCGAGAGATAGCAGATCCCCGAAGCTCTCCGCCCACTCCGCTGCTTGTGAAGGTGCCAAGCCCGGAAATCAGGGGACCATCCTGGAAGTTCTCGATCCATATCTCCGAGAGCCGCTCATTGTAGGTGCCGAAAGGAATCAGGAAGCTGCCGCCCACCAGCGTCACGTGGGGCGTGATGAAGTAATCCCCCTGGAGATAGTTAAGGGCAACGACATGAGCATGGTCATAGCCCGACTTGCCATTCCCATTGGGGAAAAAGGACTCGAGCAGCGTGGCCCGCGATTCGATTAGAAGATGTCTGCCGATGGGTGCAGCCAGCAACGGCTCGATGATTGGGGTATATGTTGTGTTCCCCCCGTTCGTGCTCGTAAAAAACGCCGCACCACCCGAGAGCAGCGGTGTATCTTGGGCGCTCCCGCAGCGAACCGCCCCGAGCAGGGCGACAGCGACGGCAGCACACTTTGCTGCCTTTCTGGAGAACACAGAACTCACGATCAGACGCGACATGTAGGCCACAGTAGCGAAATCCGCAGCCGGATGTGTCTCTGGATAGTCTGCTCATTGTCAAACGTTTGTCACGTTTGGCAAGCAGCCGGCCGCGCAGTCGGAGAGCGAGCGTCGGGTTGCAATTCGCTTTGGCGAGCAGGTATGGCAATCGTTCCGCAACAAAGCAATGACAATCACATGACGCCGACATGACAATCCGCGTTCGCAGGGCGACTAGAGTCGGGAGCATGCGTTTCCTTCCGACGGGCGCCGGAGTATGGAATCCCGGCGTCCGCCTTTTAAGGAACGAGTAAGTACGGCAGCGTCAGTTCAGCCGAGGTCCGTCGATGTCTTCATCTGCATTCGCTTCTACAATGACACTCCATTCTGCGACGGCTCCCCTGGAAGCGCGACTGCAGCACGCCCTGAATGACATGCGTCTGGGGCGTCCTGTCATCCTGGTGGACGATTTCGAACGGGAGAACGAGGCTGACCTGATCGCCGCAGCCGAGACGATTTCCGTGCCGACCATGGCGCTCTTCATTCGCGAGGGGAGTGGCATCGTATGCCTCTGCTTAACGGATGAGACCCTCACGCGGCTGGAGCTGCCTCAGATGGTTTCGAATAATGAGAGCTGCTTCCAGACTGCCTTCACTGTGACGGTGGACGCACGCGAAGGAGTCACAACCGGCGTCTCAGCACAGGACAGGGTTAGAACGATCCGAGCTGCGATTGCACCAGACGCGCGACCTCGCGACTTAGTTCGCCCTGGCCACGTCTTTCCGTTGCGAGCACGTCCGGGAGGTGTACTCGCACGACAGGGGCATACCGAAGGATCTGTGGACTTAGCCAGGATGGCTGGAATGAAGCCGGCCGCTGTTCTCTGCGAGATCACAAATGAGGACGGAAGCATGGCGAAGGGAGCCGATGTGGATCGGTTTGCAATGACACACGGCCTGGTCATGTTAAGCATTGCTGAGCTGGTGGCACATCGTCTCGGCCGTGCGGCGACAGCCCTTCGCGGCGATGTCGCCTTCGCGAAACAACCAACTCGTCAGATAGCCATGGAGCCGAACCGCTAACAGCCGTGCGCCTGCGTCAAGCGTAAGCGCGGACCTGATAAGTCCGCGCCCGCGGGCGCCTTGCCATCCATGTGTTTGGTCCCTTGTATCTCGCATCTGCACTTCCACATTCATTCATCGCCGGTCTGAATCGTCCTCCAATGCTCACGCTTAAAGCGGCATCACCGCACATTTGCAAACGGCTTCCGTTTGCAGTGCCACTCCAAACGTTTCCACGAACGTCTACTCCCTGGAAATCAGCTTGGAACATTCCTCCAGTGCCCCGAGCGAGGCACAACAAAAGAATGACAATCCGCTGACTCACCCATGACACGCGCGCGGCTCTGGCTCTTTACATTCGAGATGCAGCGAGAAACCACATGAGTAACCTTTCAGCCTCACCGGTGCGTTCACTATGACGAAGGGCCACAAGTCGCATGCTTACTCCATCCGCCTATCGCGTGTGGCGTTACTTGCAGCGGCTTCGCTTCTGAATGTCTGTTTCATTGCGGTGCCTGCTGCCAGCGGGCAAGCGCCGTTTGCGGCTCCTCCGACACAAGCCGCAGCTTCGCCGTCAGGCACCGCCGCCAGCAGTAGTGCACTGTCTCCTATGACAGATGATGCTAATAACTCGACAGAGGATCTTTCCGGATCAACCAAGACCAG
>JAOAPJ010000409.1 GCA_025462805.1 Acidobacteriaceae bacterium | reverse complement strand
TGCGAATCTCGCGTATGGACGACTTCGGCGGTAACTGGCCTCCCGTGAAGCCGTCGATATAGATCTGGCTGCCGCCGTTGCCGGCCGCCGGCCCCGCCAGCGCAGTGAGTTCATTCTGCATCTCGTCAGGATCGTCAGACAGCGCGTCCAGGTCCTTGCCGGAGATCACCACCGCGTTGGCATTGCTCTCGGGCGCGGTGTCCAGTTGCGTGGTGTCCGCCGTCACCTCCACCTGCTGCTCCTGCGTCGCAATCATCAGCGGAATGTTCAGCAGCCGCGACATGCCGCTCACGATCGAGACGCCCGATTCGGAGAACGGGGTGAATCCCGGTACATTCACCTCCAGCGAGTAGGTTCCCGGCGGAAGACTCCCGAAGGTGTAGCTGCCATCTCCGCCGGAGGTCGCGGAGTACTGCTTGCCGCTGCCCGAGAGCTCGAGTGTGGCTCCCGGCACGATGGCGCCGCTCGGGTCCATGAGCTGTCCGTGAAGGGAGCCGGTCTTCTCCGCGTTTACGTGCTGTACGTTCGTGTTCTGTGCATAAAGCACGGGTGCGGCCGCAAACAGGGCAACCGCAAGAGTGGAACACAGCCTCCGACGCAATCGATCCATCGATTTCCTGAACAGAACCTTCACACTGGATTGGTAATGCGGGCAGGTTGCAGACAGCGATTGCTGACACGGACGAGCGGACGGCAGAAAAAGTTGAGGACGTGCGCAAAATCGCAGCTTGATTGATTACTATCCCAAAGGTGGGAACGATACCCGGCCAGTGCGCCGCATCCTTTACGATAAGTGTAATGCTCGCTGAATGGTACGCGCGGTGGATGTTCGCCTGGGAAACCGCGTTGACAACGCAGGACACCAATCGGATCGTGCGGTCCGTGGAATGGGGCTTCGATTGGCTCGAAGAGTTCGCCCGCCCCCGCGCGCTCATGCCGCAGGCGGCGCTCGAAGATGACGCAGCCGCCGGGGAGGGCGCCCTACTCGCCATCAATCACGCCATTCTGCGTGAACCCGAGGCCTTCTATGGCTACGCCAAGCCAACAGACTTCCGCCTCGAAGAGCGCTATCCCCTGCTGTACCCCACCAATGTGCGCGAGGAGACACTGCGCCGAGATGCGCGCCTGCGTGAAGCAGCCGAGCGCGGCCGCGCCAGGAAGGCTCGCTTCCTCCGCTTCACGTCGCCCGTCCGCACGCCCTATCCGGAGAACGATCTGGTCAACGCGCGATGGTATCCGGCCTCCGCGAAGAGCCAGGCGGGCAAGCCGAAACAGGCCATGATCGTTATGCCGCAGTGGAATGCCGACGCCTTCAGTCATAACGCCCTCTGCGCACTGTTCAATCGCTTCGGCATCTCCGCGCTGCGCCTCTCCAAGCCCTATCACGACATCCGCCGCCCCGCTGAGCTTGAGCGTTCCGACTACGCAGTCAGTTCCAACCTGGGTCGCACCATCGCCGCCTGCCGCCAGGCCGTCGTCGACATCCGCTGTTGCCTTGACTGGCTTGCCGAGCAGGGATACGAACAGTTCGGCATCCTCGGCACCAGCCTCGGCTCCTGCTACGCCTTCATTGCCGCTGCCATGGACGCTCGCCTCCAGGTCTGCGCCTTCAACCACGCCTCCATGTCCTTCGGCGATGTGGTGTGGACTGGACAGAGCACTCGCCACATCCGGGCCGCGCTCGAGCCGCTCATGACGCAGCAGCAGCTCAATGCCATCTGGGCCTGCGTCAGCCCTGTCTCCTTCATGCGCGGCTTCACCGCGACGCCGCGCCGGACCCTTGTGGTGCATGCCACGTACGACCTGACGTTCCTGCAGCGCTATTCGCTCGGGGTCCTCGAAGCTTTTCGCAGCCACGGTGCCGACTTCGAATCCCGCGTCCTGCCCTGCGGCCACTACACTACTGGCGAAACGCCCTATAAGTTCATGGACGGCTGGTTCCTCGGTTCCTTCGTCTACCGAGCCTTCCGCGACCTCGCCACCTCCGGTCTGCGCCCAGCCACACAGACACAGCAGGAGCTGGCGTCGCGCTGACGGCAGCCAAATCCATGCGCCGGCCATAAGCGATGTCGCTCATCCTTATCGGCTGGCTCTTCAGCCTCGGCGTCCTGCTGCACAACGCTGAGGAGGCCCTCTATCTTCCTGCCTGGTCCAGTCATGCCGGCAGATGGTACAAGGCCATCCCGGCGTGGGAGTTCCGCTTCGCCGCCGCCATTCTCTCTGCCATCTTCATCGGCATCACCGCAGCCGCGTCGCTCTCCTCCAGCGGCAGCATCGCCGCTTATGTCATGGCCGGTTATGCGCTGGCGATGGTCCTCAACGCCTTCGTTCCACACGTTCTTGCCACGGTCCTCATGCGTCGCTACATGCCCGGCACAGCGACAGCTCTGCTCTTCAATCTCCCGCTCGGCACCATCTATGTCCGTCGGGCCCTCGCAGAGCACTTCATCGCATCGCACACATTCAACTGGGCCGGACCGCTCACTGTCGCAGCCCTGGCCGCCAGTATCCCGGTCCTGTTTGCCACCAGCCGCAGGCTCCTGTCGAAGTCCGAGTAGCTCCGGCACTGCCCAACCGCAGCCCATTCGCTCTAGAATTGCGCTATGCCCAGCAACAGCCCGCCCGCGCCAGGCCGCAGCCTCAATCGCACCCTCGCCGAAGCAGACTCCGTCGTCGCGGAAGCCATCGCGCACGAGGTCGCCCGGCAGCATGAAGGCCTCGAAATGATCGCCTCGGAGAACTTCGTCAGCCGCGCCGTGCTCGAAGCCGCAGGATCGGTCTTCACCAACAAATATGCGGAGGGCTATCCAGGCAAACGCTACTACGGCGGTTGCGAATTTGCGGACGCGGTCGAGGCCCTCGCTCGCGATCGCGCGAAACAGATCTTCGGCGCCGACCATAGCAACGTGCAACCGCACTCCGGCTCACAGGCCAATGCAGCGGCTTATATGGCGGTCATTCAGCCCGGCGACACCATCCTCGGCCTCGATCTCGCTCATGGTGGGCATCTCACCCACGGCCACAAGCTCAATTTCTCGGGCAAGCTCTACAAAGTCGCGTCATACGGCGTCCGCAAAGACACCGAGGTTATCGACTATGATGAGCTGGCCGAAATCGCCCGACGCGAGCGCCCGAAGCTGCTCATCGGCGGCGGGTCCGCCTACCCCCGCACCTTTGACTTCGCTCGCATGCGCGCCATCGCGGACGAGGCCGGCGCTCTTCTGCTCATCGACATGGCCCACTTCGCCGGTCTGGTCGCAGGCGGCGCGCATCCCTCCCCGGTGCCGCACGCCCATATCGTCACCACCACTACGCACAAGACGCTGCGCGGCCCTCGCGCCGGCATGATCCTCTGCCAACAGCAGTTCGCCGCCGCGGTCGACAAGAGCGTCTTCCCCGGCCAGCAGGGGGGGCCGCTGGTGCATGTCATCGCCGCGAAGGCCGTGGCCTTCGGTGAGGCGCTGCAACCCGGCTTCCGCGAGTACGCCGCGCAGATCGTCCGCAACGCCAAGGTGCTCGCTGAGGCACTCGCCGAGCAGGGCTTCCGTGTGATCTCCGGCGGTACGGACACGCACGTGCTGCTCATCGATGTCTTCGCCAAAGGCATTCTCGGCAGCGAGGCGGAGAACGCGCTGCACGCAGCCGGCATCACGGTGAACAAAAACGCTATTCCGTTTGATCAGAACCCGCCCATGAAGCCCAGCGGCGTGCGCCTCGGCACGCCCGCGCTCACCACCCGCGGCATGCGCGAGCCGGAGATGCGCACGATCGCGCGCTGGATTTCGGAAGCCCTCGACAAGCGCAGCGACGAAGCCGCATTACTCCGTGTCCGCAGCCAGGTCCGGGAGCTAGCCGACACCTTCCCCCTGTACGACTGGCTCCGCGAGTCGCAGCTGGCCACAGCACGGTAACGGCGGCTGCGTCGCGGGTAGGCGCTGGGGAATCTATTCCCTCACGGCTCAAATCTGCGAGAGGCCGCCATCCACAAACAACTCGACGCCGTTTACGAAGCTCGCATCGTCGGAGGCCAGGAACAGCGCCGCCGTCGCGATCTCCTCGGAGCGGCCCAGCTCCTGGCGCGGAATCATCAGGCGGAATCGTTCTCTCGTCTCTTCCGGCGCGGCAGCCATTGCGGCCGTATCGATCGGCCCGGGGCTTAGAACATTTGCGCGAATCCTGCGGTCCTTCAATTCTGCCGCCCAAACACGCGCGAAGGATCGTACCGCCGCCTTGCTCGCGCTGTAGACTGTGCTCCGCTGCATCCCCTTGACGGCGGCGATGGAGCCGTTCATCACAATCGATCCGTTGTCGCGAAACAACGGCAGCGCCTTCTGCACCGTGAACAACGTGCCACGCACGTTCAGGTCGAAGACGGCGTAGTAATCTTCCTCGGGAATCGAGCCGAGGGGTTGCCTCGCTCCCCCCTGGCCCGCGCTGGCAAACAGCACATCGATGTG
>JAOAPJ010000359.1 GCA_025462805.1 Acidobacteriaceae bacterium | reverse complement strand
CGCTGCGCGCATGGTGGTCTCCTGAACCGACGGTGAAGCCGGATCAGGATAGGGCCGGGGTAGAGACGGCGGCAAGATCGGGTTGCAAGGCGCCGCGAGCGCGCAGCCGAGTGGAGGCCCGGGCGTGCTGGCGTGCCTCCTGCTGTGCCTCCTGACGGCGCAGCCGCAGGCCGAGGGTTGCCATGCGATGGCAGCGCAGGCAGAGCGTGCGCAGATTGCTCAGGTCGCACTCGCCGCCGCCTTCGACCACCGGGACGATGTGATCTGCCTCCCACAGCGAGCGCCCGGTGTAGCGGGGCAGGTCCCAGTAGTTCAGCAGGCGCTGCCGGGTTGCTCCCCGGGAGCGCTTCAGGATGCCTTGCACCAGCAACGTATCGACGCGGCAACTGGCGCATCTGCCGCGATCCCGCTTCAGGACATGGTCGCGCAGATAGCCAGGGTCGGTGCGCAGCCGCCACTCGTGCACGCAGAAGTCGGAGCAGAAGGTGCGTCGGCCCTTCGGCACCTCGAGCGCGCACCAGCGGCAGAGGCAGCGGCCGGTCACTCCACGCGGCAAGGCGCGGTAGGCGGCGCGGCCTCCTGGCATGGTGCGGCGGGTGCTCACTGCTTCTGCTTATAGCGGCAGACTCGTGCTGCAGCAACGCATGGGAATCCGCGGGGTAACGGTACCCCACCCCACCCCCCTCCGGTACCGGAGGGCTATGCGCAAGTCGTCTGTTTCGACGGGGTTAGAGTGCGTCCCGAGGCTAAGAATGTCTGAATAAAGGGGTTAAGGGTAAAAATGCAGCAACAAAGGACTTACATGTTTGCGCGAGGATGCCATCGGGTTCCCGGCCTGAGCAGAAGTGAACCCTCTATTTCCAGCCTAGCAGTCTGGAGGTATGGCTACGCCACGTATGGACAGAGGCCGCGCAGGGCTTCCCGAATGGGGACGGTGTCGTCCGCGAATAAGACTGCTAGAAACCGGGAGAACCTGTAGGATGCTCGCAATCCGGGCCGCGCAAAATTCCTATCTGGACGGTCCCGATGACACGCCTAGCCGCCATTTCCCCGTTTCTTAGTGTGTTGGCACTCACCAGCACGCTGTCCGCCCAGGTTGCGGCCAAGGTCAACTTCGGACAGGACGTGCGTCCGTTGTTGCAACAGAACTGCGTTCCCTGTCACGGCGCGAAGGAGCATAACGGCGGCTTGCGGCTGGACCGGAAGAGCTCGGCCCTGAAGCCGGCTTCACGGAGGATCGTCCCTGGCAACAGCGCAAATAGTTTTCTCTATCACCGCATTCTGAACAGCGAGTTCGGGATGCAGATGCCGCCAACAGGCGAGCTGCGTCCAGAGCAGATCGCTACCATCAAGAACTGGATCGACCAAGGGGCGGAGTGGCCGGAAGCTCTGTCGAGTGAGGGGGATCTGGCGCTATCTGAGCCTGCCGCGATTGCCGCGGTCGAGATGCTGCACAACGGCGACGTGATTGCGTTTGAGAAGGCAATGAGCGCGAGGCCAGCGCTTTTGAATGCACGAGGGCCGGAGGGCTCCACGCCGTTTATGTATGCGGTGCTGTACACAAATCCGGCGACGCTAGCGAGGCTGCTGAAGATGGGCGCCGACCCGAACCGGACCAACGACGCCAACGCGACGGCTCTGATGTGGGCGGCCCATGATCTGAGCAAGGTGCGGCTGCTGGTGGATCAGGGCGCGAAGGTGAATGCGGAGTCAGAGAACTTCCGCACGCCACTGATGATCGCTGCACGCGCCCCGGAGGGTGCGCCGATGGTGGCTTTCCTGCTGGATCATGGGGCCAACCCAAACCCTAACGCACATCCCGATACCGCATCGTCGCCGCTGTTGGAGGCAGCGACGGTGGGAAGTGAAAAGAGTTTTGCGCTTCTGATGGAGCACGGAGCCGAGGTTGGGGACGACGCAGAACAGATCCTCACGATGTCGGTGATGATGCATTGCGGCCGTTGCCTGGAGCTGACGATCGCGAATGTGAAGGATAAGAGCGTCTACACGCGCGCGTTGCAGGACACGGCCTATCTGGGGGACGCAGCGGCTGCGAAGAAGTTCCTGGATCACGGCGCAGATGTAAATGCATTTGATTTGTTGAGCCGGACGCCGCTAATGGGTGCGGCGGCTTCGGATGTGCTTCCTCTTGACGAGGTGAAGCTGCTGATCGCATCTGGCGCGGACGTGAACGCCAAGAGCAAGCATTCCAACTCGGGCGATGCGGGCCGGAGTGTGCTGGATCTCGCGAAGCAGCACGGGCAGACGCCAATTGTGGACTTGCTGATCGCTTCCGGCGCGAAGGATGGCCAAGCCATGCCGCTGGCTGTTCATCCACGCTCCGGCCACGATTTACGCAGCGCGATTCAGGACAGCCTTCCGCTGCTGCAGAACGCAGATGTGCGGTTTGCGAAGAACTCGGGATGCGTGTCATGCCACAACAACAGCCTGACGGCCATGACGGTGGCGCTGGCGCGGCGACAGGGATTCAAGGTCGATGAGACGATCGCGTCGTCGCAGGTGCAGGTGAACGTGG
>JAOAPJ010000346.1 GCA_025462805.1 Acidobacteriaceae bacterium | reverse complement strand
GTCGATGCGGTCTTTCGCGGCGCCAGCTTCTGCAAGTACGTCTGCCCCATCGGGCAGTTCAACTTTGTCGGCGCGCTCCTCTCTCCCACCACCCTGCAGGTGCGCTCGCAGGCCGTGTGCGCCTCCTGCACCACGCGCGACTGCATCCGCGGCAACAGTGCCAGTGCGCAGCGCGGCTGCGAACTCGAGCTCTACGTGCCGGAGAAGCGCAGCAACGCCGACTGCACCCTCTGCATGGACTGCGTCAAAGCCTGCCCGCACGACAACATCGGCATCCTGCCGCGCAGTATGACCGCCGATGTGCTCAACACCGGCCCCACATCATCCGTTGGACGCCTCAGCCGCAGAACCGACATCGCGGCCGCCGCCGTGGTGCTGGTCTTTGCCGCCTTCGCCAACGCTGCCGCCATGGTGCCCTCAGGAGCAACTCTGCTGTCGCAAGCCGGCAGCCGTCTCCCCTGGCTCGCGACCGGCACCGGAAGTTTCGCCGCTGTGGTTGCGGCAGCGCTCGCCGCCGCATCAGTGGTGTGGATGGCCGGCGCACTCTCCCGCACCATGCTCAGACACGGATCACGCCCGGAAACCTACACTGACGCCTTCTGCCGTACGGCGTTGGCGCTGGTGCCCATCGGGATGGGCATGTGGGCAGCCCACCTGCTCTTCCACCTCTGGATGAGCGTGCCCGCACTCCCACCCTTGCTCACCCAGGCAGCCGGAGACCTCCACCTGCACGTTTTTGGCCCAAATTGGAACAGCAATGCCGGCTTTACTAGCGCAAACGCTCTGCTGCAAATGCAATTGCTACTTTTGGGGAGCGGCCTTCTTGTCACCCTCTATGTAGCATGGCGAATGGCGGATGTAGCTGGGCAGCGTCTTTCCCGGCGCCTGCTGACTACAGCGCCACGGGCCATGCTGGCAGTCGCGCTCTATATCGTCGGATTTTGGCTGCTGCTCCAACCGATGCAGATGCGCGGCATGGCGATGGGAGGCATGTGAGACGGTTACGAATCGTACTTGCCTTGATCGTGTTCGCAGCAATGCTGGACTCCGCCGCGTATGCCGATGGCGGACACCTGCAGATGCGCCAGGCCGCAGGGCCCTTCGTGGTCTCGCTGTTCACCACACCAGAGGACCTGGGCATCGGCCCGGCCGACCTCAGCACCATGGTCGAAGACCAGGCCACCGGCCGCGTCCTGCTGGATGCCGAGGTCTTCATCACCATGACCCCCGGAGACGGGCACGGTGGCGCGCCCGTCGTCGCGCGGCTGACCCATGCCAATGCCAGCAACAAGCTGATGCAGGACGCCATCGTGCGTCTGCCTCGTGCCGGCGTATGGCGTGCAGTCGTCGACGTGCGTCAGGGCGGTCGTGAGGGTTCCGCCGGCACCATGCTCTCGGTGTCCGATCACTCTGCCCGGCGTGACACCACCTGGACGCTGGCCGCGTTTCCGCTGCTCGCCGTCGGCCTCTTTGCCATCGTGCAGAACGGCAAAAGCCGCATCCGGCGATCCCGCCCCATCGTCGTGGCGTGACCGCCTGGGCGCGGACGCTTATAGTGAAGAGTTTGCCAGCGCCTTATGACGAACTCTTCCACCCCTCTTCTCCTCAACGGTGACCCGCTGACCTTGCTGCAGCTCGACGCTGTGGCCAGCGCTTCACTCGACGTTGCACTCGCTGCCGATTCGAAGACACGCATGCTGGCGACTCGCGCCGTCGTCGAGCGCGCCGCCGCAGGCGACACCGCCGTCTACGGCATCAACACCGGCTTCGGCAAGCTCGCCGAGGTACGGGTCGCCCCCGCTGACGTCGCCGCCCTGCAGCAAAATCTGGTGCGCAGCCATTGCTGTGGAGTCGGCGAGCCCCTCGCTGAAGACGAAGTCCGCGGCATGCTGCTGCTCCGCGCCAACGTCCTCGCCCGCGGTTCCAGCGGCGTTCGCATCGAGGTCGCGGAGCTGCTCATCGCCATGCTGCGCCACCGCATCCATCCCGTCGTGCCCTCGCGCGGCTCCGTCGGCGCCAGCGGTGACCTCGCACCGCTCGCACACCTCGCGCACGCTCTCATCGGGGAGGGCGAGGTCTTCGTCAACGGCAGGCGCACGCCCGCTGCTACCGCCCTTCGCGCCGCCGGCCTCGAACCCCTCGAGCTCCAGGCCAAGGAAGGCCTGGCTCTCCTCAATGGCACCCAGGCCATGGCCTCGGTTGGTGGCCTCGCTCTCGCCCGCGCCCTGCGCGTCGTGCGTCTCTTTGATCTCGCCGGCGCCATGTCGCTCGAGGGCCTCATGGGCACGCCAGCCGCCTTCGATGCCCGCATCCATCAGGCTCGCCCCCACCCCGGCCAGATCGCCGCCGCCGCCCACCTCCGCGCGCTCATGGAGCACAGCGAGATCCGCGAGTCGCACCGCATCAACGACCCGCGTGTGCAGGACGCCTACTGTCTTCGCTGCATGCCTCAGGTCCACGGCGCAGTCCGCGGAGTGCTCGACCACGCGGCCTCCGTCATCGAAATCGAAACCGGCGCAGCGACAGATAATCCGCTCATCTTCCCCGGCACCAGCCCGGACGGGGACTGCGACATCCTCTCCGGCGGCAACTTCCATGGCGCCCCGCTGGCCTTTGCGCTTGATTACGCCGCCATTGGCATCGCCGACCTGCTGAGCATCAGTGAACGCCGCATCGACCGCCTCATCAATCCGGATATCAACGAGGGGCTGCCGCCCTTCCTCTCCGACCGGCCCGGCCTCTCGTCGGGGTTCATGATCGCCCACGTCACCGCGGCCGCGCTGCTCAACGAAAGCAAGGTGCTCGCCCACCCAGCGAGTGTCGACTCAGTGCCCACCTCCGGCGGCAAAGAGGACCATGTCTCCATGGGCATGACGGCAGCATTGAAGCTGCGGCGCATCGTCGAGAACGCGGAGATGGTGCTCGGCATCGAATTGATGACAGCGGCGCAGGCGCTCGAATACAGGCTTCCACTCAAGGCTGCCCTGCGCGTTGAGGCAGCGCGTGCGCGCGTGCGCGAGTTTGTCGCACCCTTGCGCGAGGACCGCGTCCTGGCGGGTGACATTGAGCAATTGGCAAAGGCAGTACGGGACGGCGAATTCGATCAGTGGCAGTGAATCCTTCCTCGACTTGATCCCCTCAGCGGCGCTCCCGCTGAGGGATACTAGTCTGGAGCGATGGAAATGTAAGAAGGGCTTATGACCGAGCCTCAGATCAAGCACGAGACCTCCCATCTGCAGGCGCAGATCGACCTCGTGGCCCGTCACGAGCAGGAATTCGTGGGCCGGCGCACACGATCGGAGCGCGTGGGCGATGCCCTTGGTGCCTCCATCGGCAGTCTCTGGTTTGTCGGCGTACATGTGTGCTGGATTGGCGCCTGGATCGTGCTCAACGTCTCCCCGGCAACACGTCACTTCGACCCCAGTCCCTTTCCTCTGCTCGATACCATCGTCGCCATCGAGGCCATCTTCCTCGTCAGCTTCATCCTGATGCGCCAGAGCCGCATGAGCCGGCGCGCCGGCGAGCGCGATAACCTCATCCTCCAGATCCTCATCCTGGCAGAGCGCGAGATCACTGCTGTCCTCGGCATCGAACGGCAACTTGCCGCGCGCATGGGACTGGACAACGTGGCTGAGAATGAGCAGTTAGAGCAGTTCAGTCAGGACACCCGCATCGACGAACTCACGCAGAAGCTGCAGGAACGCGTAACCGGTCCCTAGCCGGGATCTAACCCAGATCCAGCCCGGACTCCGCAGCGTAAGCATCAGAAGCTGACGACTGCTGCTTACTGTTCTTACCGCGTCGTGCTGGGCTCCAATATCTCTTCCGAGATCCGTGGGGCAGGGCTCTCACTCGCACGGCGAAAGCGCACAGATCGAACGCTGCGGTCGACGAAAGACATGCAGGGCACACACCCGATCAGCAAGGCGAGAATACCCGCGGTCAGAAACAAGGCGATCCATTCCTCGGACATGACATTCACTCATTATTACGG
>JAOAPJ010000312.1 GCA_025462805.1 Acidobacteriaceae bacterium | reverse complement strand
CCAGGCATGTGGGCCTGATTACGATGCCCAATTACCGACGCAGTCAGAGCGATCGGGGAAGACAGGTCAGCAGAAGGTCACCGTGGAGCATGTTCACGTGCACGAGGGCGGCCCTCGATATTGGCTCCTTGCCTCTCCAGTAGGGCTCGAAGGCATTCCTTCAAAGCGCTGGTCCAAGGGGTTGAGTTGCTCCAATGGAGTTTCTTAGCTCTCATCGCGGCTGCAAGCTGATGAACCAGTTCGGCAGGTTCAATACGGCTTCTCTCAATCACTTACCATCCCCAAAGGCGAACCACTGCATGTCTTCTCGAGGGTATGTCTCCCGCAGATCTCCGAAAGCAGTGGCAGGGATGAAGTGCCGGCCGGTGGAGGGTTTCGGCTGATCTTCATATTCCAACAGAGAAGATTGACTTCGTTGGACGGCACTATACACAATGCGTAGGCGGTCCACTTCATTCAGACGGTCGCCCAAGCCTCAGACAGAGCCTTCGCCTGCTCCAACACGGTCTCCGTAGCCTGATCCTGCCCCTCCGGCGGATACTTCCACTTCTTCAGGATCGTCCGCACCATCAGCCGCAACTTGGCCCGCACGGAGTCGCGCACGTACCAGTCCACTGAGTTGCTGGCTCTCAGCTTGTCTGTAAGTTCCCGTGCTATCTTCCGCAGCATCTCATCCCCGAGAGCACGCACGGACGCCTCATTGGTCGCGCGGGCGTCGTAGAATGCCATTTCGTCAGCAGTGAGCCCCAGCTCTTGCCCCCTCGCCGCCTCCGCTTGAAGCGCTTTCGCCATCGCGGAGAAGACTCCAACTCACCCGCATCCAGCTCCATGCCCAGCATGCAGACATGCTCATCTCAACCCCCGCTGCATGTCCACACGGCCCACACAAAACGCTTACGCAGGACATGATCGGCTGGCGTTATATGAACCGCCACCAAGTCGCTTGCTCTCTGTTGCTGATTGTCATTTTCGTCGCGTCAGTCTCAAGCCCTTCCTGCAAGACACCCAGAATCTGATCGCCTTGGGGCGTTCCGACATCGAAGACTTCGTAAACAATTCCGTTCGGAGTTCGCTCAAACCGCGCCACTGGCTGTTGCATCGTCCGTGTTTCTGGCAGCTCCAGCTTCATCGTGTTGGCATTCCCCTTTGCCTTAGCTTCACGGATCTCATGAACCACGCCAGTATTTTTGGCGCGCACTTCACGATCACTGGCGAAAAACGTATTAGTGAGTCGAAAAGGAATCTGAGTTTGGGTACCGCGCGCAGTTCGCAAACGCATCAATACGGTGTCACCGAGTGTCGGAGTGCGCGTGACCACTGGTTGTGTCAAAACGGGGCGTTTTGCAGTGGATGAGGCCGAAACGACGCCATTAGCTGCGGCTTTCTTTGCGGGTGTTCTAGTTCTTCGTGCGGCATCCGGAACAATTGGGGCGCCGAAATTAGCGCTCCCAAAAAGCCGAGCGGCACCCCCAGCCGTGCGCCGGGCATTCTCCTGCCGGATGATCTCGCGCGAGGTGCGTTCGTCGATTACATATCCGTTGGCCGTCAGCTGCGCTAGAAAGCCCGCATCCAAGCGAACTGCCAGGCGAGTTGTGGTGTCCCGCCACGTAGCCAACGCATCCAGCGCCTGCTTAACGACAGGATCATTTGCGCGCCGGTCAAGTTGGAGACCAGCCTCAACATTAATAAAAAGGCCAGCTTGGGTCAGGTTATTCGAGCCAACAATGAGGCGCGCTTCGCGGCCATTCCGAAATAGATAGAGTTTCGGATGAAATATGCTGCCAGACTCATTGTGATATACGTGCGTCTCAGAATTCCCATATTGCTCAAGGTCAAGGAGAGCCTGAAGTCCCTCTAGCGTCGTGTTCCTCAGATCAATTCCTACGACGAATGAGAGAGCGCCTCCGTGCCGCAGAAAATCAGTGAAACGGTCATTGAGATGGAACATTCCGGAAGCGCGCACCCATGCAACCGCTATGTCTAGCGTGTCCCAATAGGGAGCGATTGAGGGATCAACTTGCTGTAATAGCTCTGTTCCAAAGCGCGTTGCTAATGGTTGGTTATAGAACAAGGGTGGCTATACCTTCGATTGGACTCGTACTGCTCTTTTTGAGACTTTGATGCCGTTCGTCGACGAGGGAACTGTTGATACGTGTGACCCCATTAGATCGCTGTACTGCCTAACCTTTGGCCCCTTGGTCCTGGTTGCCGAAGGCTTCGCAAAGATCAAGATGTACTCGTGAACGTTCTTGAAGAGGAAATTCGGCGGGTAGGGATAGCTTCCAAAAATAGGGCGTTGGGAGCCGTGAGATCCCCACTTCCCTCCGGTACCATCCTTCGACCAGATAATCTCATTGACCATGACGAAGCCGATCTCGCGGAGCAACACGGCGAAATCGGTCGCAAGTGGAAACGTGAGCAAACCCATGTCAGTGTGCTGGTTGACGTTGGCGGTCACAAGGCATAGCTTGCGCCCTGGCTTGAGCGTCCTAAAGCACTCCTCCCATACGGCCCTGGTGGCTTCAATGAACGAAGGGTAGGAGTCGATGACGCCAAGATTGTTCTTGCCATTACCGTAATCAGCTTTGTTCCAATAGGGTGGGCTTGTTACGACAAGCCCAACACTATCGTCCTTAACGAACTTGAGGTCACGACTATCTGCGTGCACTGCGTCTAGGGCCTTGAAGTCTGGCCCGTGACCATTCTTGAGCCCCCCGCAATCCTTGCGGATGATGTCAAGATAAAGCGGGTTCTGATCGACGCAGATGACGTGCCGGCCAAGCGGAATGGCTGCTTTCGCCGTCGTCCCAGAACCAGCAAATGGGTCCAGAACAGTCTCGCCGTAGAAGCTGAATAGCTTTGTGAGCCGAGTCGGGATTTCAACCGGGAAGACGGCAGGGTGTTCGTCGTGGGACGTATTGGCAATCTGCCAAACCGTCTTAGTGTACTCGCGCCACTCTTCTTTTGTGACTTTGGAAAGCTCTTTGGGATCTGTAACGATGGGCGTTGGCTTTTTCATACTGCAAGCACCTCTTCTGGGGCGTCGGTTGGTGCCTCGACAGACGGCATGGCTGATACGACTGACGCGATGAAGTTGTCGATCTCGTCGAGGAAGGCCGATGGCAGAGATGCCGCCTCAATGATGATCCTGTCGATAATCCGCTGCTGGTCGCGCAAGCGCGATGCCGGGAACGAAAGCGAGGCCCTTCCACGATTCATACTCTCAACTGGGTGCGACTGAAGATCGCGCCACAGTTCTAGCCCTGCACGTGAGAGACGCTCGAATGTCTCGGCATTGAACAGGTTCGGACCGAGCGGAAAGTTCTCAAGGAAACCCCGGCTCAAATGAAAACCATCCCCCTGAATGTGCCACAGCCAGAAGGACAAACCGCTAGAAAGAAGTGAGAAGGCGGCGAATGCATCCTTGACCGTTGAAAAAGTCAGCGCATGCATCGTGTTGGTGGACATAATTCCGGTTTGTGGTTTGAGACGGGTCGGCGGCCTGAACAACACATTCAGGAAGTTGTATGCGGTTCCACCAACGAACAGGGTCTTACGATCAGCAGCAAACGTGTGTTTAAGGCTGGTGGAGTAGAAGCACTTCACAAGATCGGACATGGTGGAGCCTTGAGCAATCAGGCGGTCAAGTGCCTCAGATTGAAGGTTACTACTCAACTTAGGGATACCTTCGACGATAGAACTGTGCAGTTCGGTGTGCCTGATGTCGCGCAGCATTCTGGCGCGGTCACGTCCACGCCACTTCAACAATGGCCCCGTCATCTTGCGTGATTCACGGTCAGCTGACGTGCGATTCCAAGAGATGATCGTGTTTCTGGTCTTCACGTCTTCTCCAAACAGAGCGTGAGGCTCGCGGTCGAAAAAGCTAAACTTCCATGTCCCCGAAGTTTGCTCGATGAGTTGCCTCATTGCGACGTATTGCTGTCCGCCGCTGAATGAGATCGAGAGTGGTAGAACCATTGCACCTGAGGCAGAATCATCGGCAAGGCGCACCATTTGCTCAAAGAAGAGAGGGTGCATATCTCCTGTGCCTGCCCCTTTCATCGGGAAGGTGGTGAAGACACTGGACAACTCGCTGAAATCGCTTCGCCCGCTGATCGCTGCATAGGGCGGATTGCCGACTATGACATTCGGAGCGTCACCCATAGCAGGAAATACCTCAGCAATGTTAAAGCGCTGCCGTTCGCATGGAAGGTCGAAAAGCCGCATGCGGGCTGGAGCATTAGCTGGATCGATGCTAAGAGCATCAACTACAGCTAAGTTGCGTCGAATGTGCCTCCAAAGCGCCGCTGGTGCCGTCGATACGCCCCCTGACAAGGACAGAGCATCGTGCAAGAGCACATACGCTGTGCCATCGACTGACCATGGATCAATATCCATGCCAAACAGGCAATGTTGGGCCACATACATGGGGTCTGATCCCTGGGCATGTAGAGTGCATAATGCCGCCCGCAAAAACACACCGGTACCGCAGGCCGGATCAAGAAGACGCAGGTCTGAGAGGGACACGTCAATATCGCTTAGCGCGGCCTGAACCATGTGTTCTGCCACGTCGGCAGGGGTATAGAAAACACCATGGACGCGGCGGGTGGCCCGAGCAATCTTGGTCTTCGGGTCGCGCATAACGCTCAAGCGGCTACCTGGCCCGTGGGGGTCAAGGATATAGGGCAACAAATCTGCCAGTGCTGTAGGTTCGGACGCCGTTTGCAGATGGCGCAACGCCGTGCTGAGAACTCGGTCGCTAAGGGCAAGGATGAAGGGCAGATGGGCATTATTGCCGTCAAACCAATCAAGCGCGGCAGCGAGATCGCTTGTAACGTTCAGACGGCCCAAGGCGACACCAGCAACCCATTGCGAACAAACGTGACGGGCAATCATCTCTGGCGAAGAACGCTTCAGAATCACTTCAGACTCGCCAGACGGGAGGGCTCCTTGGCGATGGGTAATCTTCACGGCAGACTTAGCGAGCGCCGTGGTCAGCACTTCGATGGCCGAGCGGATAGGGCCACTATATAGTTCTGTAATGGTCGATAGGACGTGCCCTCGCCTAGGCACAGATAGGCGGGTTGATGTAGGTTCGGCGGACCGAACAGCCACGAGACTACTCATTGCTTCCGTTCCTTGATATCGCTAAAAAGCGGGGTTTGCTGATCGAGGTATGTTCTGATCGCTTCGCGGATCATCCACGATACGGATACGTGTTTGCTGTCCGCTAGACTCACTAAGAGCTCATGGTCAGTACGTGGAATAGTGACTGTAGTGCGGCACGACACTACATCCTCAGCGCTGGACGGGTTCATGCAGCCTCCTCTTCATCAGACTGCATCACCGTGGTGCACTGCGGTAATGAAATACGCTCCCTATGTCACTGGATCGGTACCTTCCCGTGGAAAAGAGGACAGAAACCTCCGAGTTGGGCGGTTTTGGACATCGGACGACAGTCAACCCCTTCCAGGTATTTCGCCTCCTGTTCGCCTATCCTACATGGAGGGGCGAGGATGCGTCGAAAGAAGCATGGGAGAGGAAATAAGGCTGTGCCGACCGTTCGCTTTCGGGACCGATCTAGTCCAAAACGGAGCCGTCGGGTGGTAAGGCAGAGTCGCTCCTACCTTGCAATAGCAACGTCCAGGCCACTACCCAACCTTGGCCAAGGTTCCAACGCAGATCAGTACCGGAGAAGCCCTCGTTCCGGCAGT
This sequence comes from Acidobacteriaceae bacterium, assembly GCA_025462805.1. The sequence goes on along the minus strand of JAOAPJ010000312.1, from coordinate 5,633 downwards.
CACTACAGCCCCGACAATCGTTCCGGCGGCCGGCCATTGCTCTGAGTACCACGTTCCGCAGCATGAAGGCGCCGCAGCTCCAGACGCCGCACCCTTAGACGCCGCACATTTTCTCAGGCCCCCGAAGCCAAGTCTTTGGTGCGGGCCATCTCCTCAGATTCGTGCTGAACGTTGCATCTCCCTTCTCGAACGTGACGATGTGAGCGTCGGGATCCACTTTGTGCGCGGCAGACTCCGCGGCTGCGTGAGCTTGTTCGAGGCTGAAGAAGTGAGGCGCCCCTCATGAACATAAGTGGCGTGGGGTAGCTCAAGAGTCTCATCTTGGATCGAAACAAAGTACGGATAAAATTCCGCACGACCCATTTCGAAGTGAAGCCGATTGTAGACCTCGCTTGATTCGCCGCCCGGCAACTCGATCCTCCCGACGTACCCCGCCATACGACCACCTCGCAGCGAGGAGTGTATACGTAACACTTCGATTGCATGTCTCTGGCATGTCGCGGACGCTGCGCCTTACGCGTGGAACCCGCATAAAACAAGGCCGACTTCATCTTCTCGAGCTTTTGCATCGGGAAATAGATTCGCTTCCGAGTGGCGGCGGCTTAGAATCTGTAACCGACGCCGATGGAAATTATCGGGAAGAATCGTGCGTAGGCGCTGAGGTTGCGATTCAGGTCACTGCGGACGACCTCTACGTTTTGGTTGAAGGTGGCGTTGGCGGCCACGGGAGTACAGTGACTCCGGTCACAGACGTCTCCACTCATGCTGACGCGCGCAATGGGGGCGCCCTGGTACGCCGCTCCTATCTCGAAGGGGACAGAAAAGCGCTTGTGGTAATCGCGAGGGATCAGGTTGCCCCAGCCGACGGTGAGCAGAGGAGCAACCTTGTTTACGGTGACGTATCCGGTGCCGCGAAGAGGGTGGGCGGCGTCGGTCGAGTAATGCGCTCCATTTACGGTGATGGTCTGGTTGGCGTTGAGGGCGACGCGGGCACTTGCCTTAGTGAGATCCGGGATCAAGAGGCCGAGGCTCACGTGAAAGCCGCCGGCGAGCGGAAACCAATCGACCGTGGCCTGGGCAGCTGCCAGGCGCAGATGGCCATCGATGGGATAGCCATCGGAGGAGTGAAAGGTCCGGCTGTATCCGAGATAGCTCACGCCGGCCCGGAGATTCCAATATGCCCCGTAGGGCACGGCGATTTGCCCGCCGAGTCCGGTGGTGCCTGCGGTGAGACCGGTGCCGAGGTGGCTGAACGGCATCCAGACGCGCGCTGGTGCGGGAACCTGGGAGCGGCCCAGAAATGGACAGAGGAGCAAGACCGCCAGCAATTGGACGATCCGAATTAGGTTCAGGAACGCAGAGTCACGCTCGACAGAAAGGCTCATTCCAATGCACACCTGAAAAGATGGGTCGCTGGGATCTTGAGATGCAATCGGCGCAGCGGCCAGGGCTGGTACCGCAGCTCATCCCTTCATCGGCACAAAAGGCGACAGCCTTCAGAGATTATGTGACTCTCGCAGCGGCAGATCCGACCGGCGTCCCCGGAGAACAGTTTCCAGTCCTCAAGGCGTCGTGTTCGCATCTCACGAGTGTTCAGCGTGAAGCCCTCGCACTGAGCATGGAATTACTTGCCTAGGGAGTGAGAAATGAGCAAGAGTCTTCTCTTCGGACTATTCGCTTGCACGGCTGCTTTGATGATCTTTGGACGTGCCGCTGCAAGGACACGGGCGGCCGTTCCAGTCGAACAGGCTGCCGAATTATTGCGTCAGGCCTGGGCAGATCATCACACCACCGCCTGATTCAAACGCAATCGAGTCAGCCGTACTTGCGATGCGGGGCTACGTCCTGCGGCGGAGTCCCCACGACATGCACTTGCCCGTCGCATGATTCGCTGCGACAGGCAGCGCAGGTGCGCACCAGTTCCTGCGCCGGAACGGAAGCCGAGCCCAAAGTGATCATGTGCGTGCGTCGCGACACGTGGCGCAGCATGCGGAAGAGCTTGGCCTGCTCGGCTGCGGAGAATGTCTGGTCGACGATGACGGCGGTGAGCAGGTTGCATACTGCAATAGCTGGGACGGCATCAAGACGGTGCAGGTCCAGCGTCAAGTAACCTGCCATGCGCAGGGTGAAGATATGCGGGGTGAGCCGGAGAGGTTCGCGCGAGGCGAGCAGAATTGTGCACTGCATGGTGGCCCTTCGTACTGGTCAGCTCCTGAAAAGAAAAAATTGGGAAGCCCCGAGAAAAGCGGCTTCCCCCCTTGAAATTGGAGTGACCTGATATCAAAGTACCGCGCGGGGAGCACGGATACAGCTAGGAAGATTCATAGGCGAAGATCAGGCGAGCGAAAGGCGGGGCTGTGGACCCCGCCTTCTGTAACGCCTGCTGATACGTGACGTGCTGATGCAGGGCTAGTGGTGTCCACCACCGCTCGGGCCGGCACTCATCCCGCCAGCATGGCCACCGCCGCCGGACATCCCGCCGAGGCCAGCGCTATGTGCGCCCACTCCCGGGTTTGCATGCGCAGAGTTGATAGACCCTTCGGGTCCGCGGGCCGAACCCCGGGCGATCGCACTCGACTGTCCCTGCCCCTGCGCTGCTCCCCGGCCTTGGCCTGTGCCAACCGACGCTGGAGCCTCCAGGTGCATGGCGCGCTCTGCCGTGCCGTGCTGGAGGGCGTTGCTGGAGATTCCATTCAGCTTGCCGAAGACGCCGCGCGGCACGCCAAGCCCCGCGGAGTTCGCGCGGAAGAGGAACTTATCGCTCTTATCGTTGACACCGGAGACGGCCAGTGGCTGCTCATTGACGACCATCAGCGTCTTGTTGGCCAAAGGCATGGGTGGGTGGGGTGGCCGTATCGGCTGAACGCCCAGGGGCAGACGCCCGGATGCGCTCGCCAGGGGGACGTTCTGGAGGCCGTTCCACTGATTGTCTGGGCTCCACGCCCAGCCGGCGCCAGGGCAGAATCCCCAGGATCCGGAGTGGTACGGCGCCCAGCCCCACGGATAGGGCGAGACCCAGGAGTAGCCCGCACCTGGATACATGGCCCATACCCCGTACCCGTAGGGGCTCCAATTGGAGGAGACCAGATAGGGACGCCACATGCCGCTGCAGGAGCCGCCCAGATAGCTGCCGTAGTAGTTCAGGTCGGCCATGCCGTACTGGTAGGAACTGTTGCTGAACTGGCCGCGGTTGGCCACAGTGTTGTGGTAATCGACCGAGCGCTTGTCCCAGCTATCAAGCGGGCCCTCCTCGCGCTTGCTGCTGACCAGGGTCGTGCTATCGCTGGCCGGATCGAAGACAAGCGCCTTCTTGCGCGTGACGGTCTGGGTAGTGGCGCCGCGGGTGGCCTGCACGGTGCCGTCCATCACATCCAGGCGCGGCGTGCCGGGGCTGACGGTGAGGACGATGTGCGCGGATGGGCCGAGGGCGAGTGTGTGGTCAATCCTGCCCGGGTCGGGAAAGGCGAGGGTGAGGTTGCTCGGCTTGCCCTTCATCAGGCTGGCATAGACAGAGCCTTGCGTGACGCGGACGGCCGATGTGCGTGTGCCGTCGCTGCCGGCAGCGAGCGTACTGAACTCGACCAGCGTGTTGGGTGTGAGACGCAGCGAACTGCCGTCCTCGAACTCGACTTCGGCCGTGCCCTCCTGCGTGCGCAGCCGCGCGCCCTGGATGATGGGCAGGTTGGGAAAGGCGGGCTCGAATGCATGGGCGTTTCCGCGATCCATCTGCACGCTGCCGGTGACTTCGCTGAGCCGCACGATGCGGACTCCTGTTCGCGGACGGACCTCAGGAGTGGCCGCGGGCGAGGCTGCTGTCGACGCTGTACTCGTTTCAGGAGTGCTGACTTCAGGAGTGCTGCTGCTAGGAGCAGGCGTGGCCGACGCCTGGGCGAACGCGGTTGTGCCGCAGAGGAGGAAAGCCAGACTGCAGACTGAGAGAGCGCGAGAGTTGCTCATGAGAGCCCCCGTCCTGCCTGAGGGGAGAGGCGAGCGCCTGCGTCCATTCTGCGAGTCGCGCGGCTACCATCTTCAAGGCTCAACGAGTATAGCTCCGTTTTAAAACGTCAAATTGTCATTTCATTGTTGTGGCCACGGTCATTGTTGCGTGGATGAATACGGAGCCTTTTCGGCAGAGCACGCTCGAGCCACCACAACAATACGGAGACACAGGCCCAGACAACTGTGGCGGCGGTCAGCGTCAGGGCCACCGAGTGCGCCGGGAGCATTCGCCAGACCACGGCAGCGAAGGCAAGCAGGCCGACACAGCCGAAGCAGGCGCCACGCGCGTCTAGAGCAGCAGCCAGGCGGCCGCGGCGGGTGCCGTCATAGCCGGCGCGCTGTTTTTTCAACTTCTCGCGCTTCTCGATCAAGGTCGCCCCCGAGGGGAAGATGGCCGGAAAGGCGAGGAAGAGGCCGCCGATGACGGGCCCATAGCGCGCCGCGATGAGCGCGGCCGCGACCGAGATGCCGCCGCCCAGACAGAAGCGCACCAGGTTGTCGCTCAGCGATGTGCCTTTCACCGCCCCTGGGTTGAAGCGGATGTTCATTGCGGATGCCATCCTGTTCCGCGCAGGAGCAGGAGGAGCAGGAATGCGGCGCCGAACCATACGGGCATAGCGGTGAGCGTGGTGAACAGCGCGGAGAGCCTGAAGCGGACGAACAGCCATTTGCAGATGAGGGCGTAGAAGAAGAAGGCGATGGCGCCGAGCATCATGGAGCGCGCCTCGACGGCTGCATACTGCGACCCGTGATGTATCGCGGTGATGCCGAAGGAGGCGAGCGCGACGGATGGAGCGGCAGCTAAGATGCCGGCGAAGCTCTTGGGCTGGAGAGCTTCGCCGAGCATGGCGAAGCCGCTGACCACGGCGCCACCGACGACAAATCGGATGCAGAGCTCGGGAATGCTCATTTGGCGCGGGCGGCTGCCTTCTGCGCCTTCTTAACCAGGCCCATGGCGGTGTCCGCCGCCTTGTAGCCGAGCAGGTTGTACTTCTTGCCTTCGAGGCCGTGGTAGTTCACGAAGAAGGCCTCCAGCTCGGTGCGGAACTGCTCGGGCAGATCGGTGAGCTTCTGGATGTTGGCGAAGGTGTGTGTGGCCTGCGCTATCGCGATCAGACGGTCGTTGCGGGTCTTCTTCACGGCTTTGTTCTTACTGCCATTTTTGCCGCCCTTCTTGTCTCCCTTCGAGTCCTCGATCTGTTCGCCCTCCATGACGCCAATGAGGCGCGCCGGGATGAGGCAGCCGGAGAAGGCCGGCACATCCATGAGCAGCAGCACGTCGATGGGATCGCCGTCCTCGGCGAGCGTCTGAGGAAGGAAGCCGAAGTCGTGTGGGAAGACCATGCCCTCAGGCAGCACCTTGCGCAGGGCGAAGATGCCCTGCTCGTGGTCATAGGCGTACTTGTTGCGACAGCCTTTGGGGGTCTCGATGATGACCTGCACGAGGTCGTCGGCGAAGGATTTCAGTTGGGAGGGATCGGCGAGAGATGCGGGGTTGGACTTGCTTTTCTTCGACATGGCTAATGTGAATGGGAAGTTACGAAGAGCAAAAGGGATGCACCAGGCCTGCAGCGCTGGCATGGGCAGGCAGCGGGTCATGACCCGATGGTGCCTGCGATTCCCGCGTGAAGGTC